>JAAFGY010000093.1 GCA_010365135.1 Flavobacterium sp. | reverse complement strand
ATTTCCGCTGAAATTTTCACCCAACAATATATTGATTCGGTAAAGAAAAATAATCGTAATGATTTTATTCATTTCTACCAACTGATAGACGTTTTAATCATTGATGATGTTCAATTCCTTTCGGGAAAATCAGGAACTCAAGATGTATTTTTTCATATTTTTAATTATTTGCACCAAAATGGCAAGCAAGTGATCTTGACTTCGGACAAAGCTCCTGTCGATATGCAAGACATTGAACAACGGTTGTTATCCCGTTTCAAATGGGGATTATCCGCTGAATTGCACCAACCGGATTATGAAACCAGAATTTCGATCCTGAAAAATATTTTATATCGTGATGGTGTAGAAATTCCTGAAGAAATCATCGAATATGTAGCTCGAAACATCAAATCGAATGTTAGAGAATTAGAAGGCGCTATCATTTCCTTGATTGCCCAATCTTCTTTCAACAAAAAAGAAGTGACGCTGGAATTGGCCAAAAATGTTGTTGAAAAATTTGTAAAAAATGTAAAACGAGAAATTTCTATCGATTACATACAAAAAATTGTTTCCGATTATTTTCAATTGGATTTAGAAACACTTCAATCCAAAACCAGAAAAAGACATATTGTTCAAGCGCGTCAATTGGCCATGTTTTTTGCCAAGAAATTTACCAAAGCTTCATTGGCTAATATTGGATCGCAAATTGGCGATCGTGATCACGCAACGGTTTTGCACGCTTGCAAAACAGTTGACAATTTAGTTGCTACTGACAAACAGTTTAAAAAATTTGTCGAAGATATCAACAAAAAATTAACGCTTTAAAGGTTTATGCCCATCAAAATTTTAATGGTTTGTCTGGGTAATATTTGTCGGTCTCCGCTGGCCGAAGGAATATTAGCATCCAAACTTCCCAAAAGCAAATTCAAGATCGATTCTGCCGGGACAGGTTCTTGGCATATTGGTCGACAACCTGATGAGCGTTCTGTTGCTATAGCAAAAAAACACAAAATAAATATTTCGCAACAAAAAGGAAGACAATTTACAGCCCATGATTTTGATACTTTTGACTACATTTATGTCATGGATAATTCTAATTATCTGGCTGTTGTGGAGCTTGCCAGTAATGAGAAACAAACCCAAAAAGTGCAACTCATTTTAAATGAAGTTTTTCCAAATGAAAATGTAGATGTCCCAGATCCCTATTTTGGTTTGCCCAATGGATTTGAAACCGTTTATACAATGCTTGATGAAGCCTGCGATATCATTGCTAAAAAACTCATTGAAAAGAATCCCTGATTTTCACTTTAATAGCATTCAAAAGCTTTTCTCTACTTAAATTAGAACCCAATGAAACCAAACCTTCTTCTAGGAAAACTCTATTTAATCCCAACCACATTAGGCGATGGTGACCCCAATGATGTTTTGCCTCAAACCATAAAAAGAAGTATTGATTTCATTGATGATTACATTGTGGAAAATGAAAAAACGGCCAGAAAATTTATAAAAAGTATTCAACCTGAGAAAGTGCAAGCTACACTTCGCTTGAGTGCTTTAAATAAATACACCGAAGTTTCTGAACACTCCAAAATGTTGCAGCCATGTTTAGAAGGCAAAAATGTTGGTTTAATGAGCGAGGCAGGTTGTCCTGGAGTTGCTGATCCAGGTGCCGTGATTGTAAAATTGGCTCACGAAAAAGGAATTCAAGTCGTTCCGTTAGTTGGTCCATCATCCATTTTATTGGCAATTATGGCTTCTGGAATGAACGGCCAAAGTTTTGCTTTTAATGGTTATATTCCCATTGACAAAGCCGAAAAAAAAGCAGCCATCAAAAGCTTAGAGAAATTATCTCAAGACAAAAATCAATCGCAAATTTTTATCGAAACGCCGTATCGAAATAATAAAATGCTGGAGGATATTATTCAAGCCTTGAATCCATCGACTTATATTTGTGTTGCTACGGATATTACTTTGCCAACCGAATTCATCAAAACGATGAGAGCATCTGAATGGAAAAAAACACAAGTTGATTTACACAATCGTCCTACTATTTTTATTATTCACAAGATGTAACCACATAAAATTAGCCTCGAATTACTCTAATTTTCACGAATAAATTTGCGTAAATCAGAGTAATTCGTCGCTAAAGGTATATATAAATTATTGCACAGTTGCATTACTATCGGCGACAATTCCAGAAGTTTCATAACCCCCAAAATCCCTCATATAACTTCTTATTGAAGTTCCGTAGGCATCTTTGAAATGGCGTTTTCCCTCGTGTTTAAAAAACCTTTTTACCGAACCTGCACCACCAAGATGTGCAGCGGCTAGTATTCCAGATTCTGTCATTAAGATACCTGAAATTATCCTGCCTTCGTATTTTTCGATAATGTCTATGAGCTCCGATTTATTTTTGGCGACAAGAGCAATAAAAGCTTGCTCCTGCATTTTTGGACTATTCAAAAACTGGCGTTTATTATGAACTCCAACGCTTTTTAAGGTTTCGGTACCAAACTGGTATTTTCCTAAATAACCCAAAGAATTGATTTTTTTGTATTTGCCTTGTGATTCTCTAAAGGCGATTGCTTCTTTATAATCAATGAATAATTTTCCTACAAAAGAAACACTCTCCTTAGTGTATTCATTTTGTTTTTGAGATGGAAATTGGTAGTTTCTTCCATCATAATCATTTTTAATAAACCGGTGGGTGGTTTCAAAATTGAAAGGTTTAAAACCTGAGCTTAAAAAAGCAATAATTAGAGTCAAACTTGTGTAAAAAGACCATTTTTTAATCATAAATTGTTTTTCTTCAAACGCTGTCCCGTATTGAAATTTCTGCGGTGCAAATATACAATAAAAAATAGTAAGTCTGATTATCAGACAGTTATAAAAATCTAAAAATACAAGGCATAAAGTTTGAATCCCTTCTGAGGCGAGTATTCAAGGGTAGGTGCGGGGATTTTTACGGTATTTAAAACTGAAAAAACCGTCTTCAAAAAATGCGATTTTGTGGTGATTTTTGTCAAATCTAAATCCAAACTTAGGTAAAATTGCCTGTATTTTTCTGGTTTTATAAGAAAATTAAGATTGTTTTTGATGTCGTTTTTGCCAATCATACCTTCGGCTCCATACCCGACAGCCACATTAAGCCACTTCGGAAATTGGGATTTTTTGGAAAATGAATACAAATTGGCCGAAAACCAATAGGTTTGTCCATTATAGTCTTTTAGGATTTGCTCTGAGGTTGAACTTCCCAACAAATCGGGTCTAAAATTAGGATATTGCGTGGTATGAAAAGAAAATTTTGGTGTGATGCGTTGTTCTTTCCAAAGCAATTCTTGTGACACATACAAAGCGGTTCCCGAGGCATTTGCAACAACATCTCCCATTGACGCTCCCCATTCTTCAGAAAATCCGTCCATAACCTCAACGGCTGTCAGGAATACAAATCCTAAACTGGCTCCATAAATTAATTGGTTTTTCTTGCTCGAACCACTCCAATTTAGCGCTTCGGCACCCAATCTACCAATGTGATACGAGGAATAAAGATGCCCCATTTTATCCATTTGCATCCAATCGGCATTGTCATTGATGAAATGAAAACTGGATTTGGGATAATCGGCATACCAAAGTTGGTTCAAGCCAATCAATGCTCCAGAAGCCAAAACAGATTCGGTAATAAATGTGGAATTTTGTCTTTTCTGGGTTAAAGAATCGGAGGGTTTAAAAAAATTATCGAAGGAATGTTGCGCCAAAATACATTGGAACACCAGCAAAAACAAAAAGCAGTATTGTCTTTTATGCTTCAAAATTACCTTGCTACTCCTTGACTATTGATCCAATCGGAATATTTTTTGGCATTCACATTATGCTCTTCTAAAGTTGCCGCGAACTCGTGATACCCAAAACGATCCACGCTGGCGCAGAAATAAATATAATCATTTTTTTCAGGATTCAAAACGGCTTCTAAAGCAGTGATATCAGGCATTGCAATAGGTCCAGGAGGAAGACCAATCACTTTATAAGTGTTGTAAGGCGAATTCAAAAATAAGTCGTTGTAAAAAACTCTTTTTATTACTTGGTCAAAATCATTTGTTTTCTTTTTTATGGCAAAAATCACGGTTGGATCCGCCTGAAGTGGCATTCCTAGTCTCATTCGATTCAAATAAACGCCTGCAATCCTGGGTCTTTCGTCTTTTTTAACGGATTCTTTGTGCACAATAGAAGCCAAAATTGTAGCTTGAACTGGCGTTAAACCTTGTTTTGCAGCTTTGTCGGTACGTTCTTTGTTCCAAAAATTGCGATATTCCTTTATCATTTTATCGCGGAATTTTTCAGCCGAAATATTCCAATACACTTCGTAAGTATTAGGAATAAAAACCGCTAAGACATTTTCTTCGGTAAATCCATTTTCTTTCAAAAAGATCGAATCTTTGAAAGTATTTAATAATGTCAAACTATCGGGTTCGATTTGCGAACCTACTCTTCCAGCAAAATTCTCTAATCTTTCTTGATTGTTGAAAGCTAGCTTTACGGGAACATTACTTCTCAAGGCTTTGACCAATTGATAACTGTTCATTCCTTTGGTAAATAAAAAACGTCCCGATTTTACATTTTCAGGATAGCTTCTTTTGCTCGCTACCATTTCAAAACGATTCATGTTTTCGACCAAAGGAGTAATTATTTTCTTGACATCTTCATATGTTGCACCTGTTGGCACATGAACGTATAATTCATTTTCTGCAAACTTCGTATTTTTAGAAAAAACTTGGTTCGCCAAGATAAATCCATAAATCAGTAATCCTGACATTAAAACAACGGAGGCGATGGTTATGATTTTTTTTAAATTCAAAACTTAAATTTTTAAAGTTGATTAATGATTTCCTGGTAGCAGAATAAATTTGTTTTTTGACTACAAATTACACCAATTTGCACACATTATTAAATTTATATATAGAAATCTGCGAATCTGCGACTAATTTTTTACACATTTATTAATTGGAAAATAGTTTCGTCCTTGTATCGTCCGTTGACTAACGTCCAATCTTTTTTTGTGCCAATTTTTTGAAATCCAAATTTAGTAAAAAGAGCAACACTAGCTTCATTTTCGGTGCTAATATTTGCATACAATTGATGTAAATTAAGATGATAAAAAGAATATTGGATTAAAAGTTCCAAAGCTTCAGAACCAATTTTCTGATTTCGGTTTTTATCGCCTTGAATTACAATACCCACACCTGCCCTATTATTCTTCGGGTCGAAATCGAACAAATCGATTAATCCAAGTGCTGGAAAATCTTCGTCTTGACAAATCGCCAGCCGCAATTGCTTGGCTTCATAAATATCTTGTTGGGCATTTTCTAGGTATTGCTTCACCAAAAACCGGCTGTAAGGCGTTTGTGTATTGCTTACTTCCCAAATCCTTTGGTCGTTTTCCATAGCATAAACAAACTCCAAATCGTTGGGTTCGAGTGCTCGGAGATAGATATTTTCGCCTTTTAGTGTGATCATAAATAATTAATTACGAATTTGAAATTACGAATTACGATTTTGCAGTGTTATTACGAGTTTAGAATTGCGAATTTGAAATAACGAATTACGATGTTGAATTGTTTAATTACGAGTTTAGTATTACGAACTTGGAATTACGAATTACGATGTTGAATTGTTATTCCAAATTCGTAATTGAGATTATTGATTCCGGATTGACTTTTGGATTGAACCAATTATTTTCAAAAGTTCTTCAACATCTTTTAACAAATCATCCGATTGTTCTATTGTTAAAAAATCAGAATCTCTTAAAAGTCTTATCCAATATTTTGATTCTCTCGCCTCTTTATAGGCTATTGCCATTTTTGCAAAAAAATCTGCCTTTGATTGACCTCCAATAGATTCTTCGATATTTGCACCAATTGAAGTTCCGCTTCTCAATAATTGTTTAGACAAAACAAATTCTTTCTTTTCCTGACTTAAATATTTATAAACTTTTACAATTCTTAAAGCAAAATCATAACTTTTAATTTGAACTACATTTTCTGATTTCATAATATCATAGTGCTAATTGCTTCGCATTTTCGCTACTCTCGGGTCGTAATTTCAAATTCGTAATTCGTCATTAAACTTCTATACTTCCTTTAAACACAAATTTTGCTGGACCAATCAAGAAAACATTGGTGTAATTCCCGTCTTTTTTATCGAATGAAACGGCTAATTTTCCGCCTTCAACGTTCAAATTTATTGAGGTAGCATCGGTATGTCCTGTGGCATTCATTGCAATAGCTACGGCAGTTGCTCCAGTTCCGCAAGCTAAGGTTTCATCCTCGACACCTCTTTCGTAGGTGCGAAGTGAAAAAGTATCTTCGTTGATTTTTTTCACAAAATTGATATTGCTTCCCTCTTTTCCATATAAAGAACTGTAACGAATAGCAGCTCCGTTGTCTTTGATATTATAATTTTCCAAGTCTTCTACCACTTGCACGTGATGGGGCGAACCTGTATTCATAAAAGTATAATCGTTTTCTTTTTTTATACTGTTCACATCAATCATTTGCAGAGAAACTATTCCGTTTTCGGTAACGGTGGCATGATGCAAGCCATCCGTTGCGATAAAAGTACAACTATTGTTAATCACGTTCCGTTTTTTGGCGAAAGCCACCAAACAGCGACCACCATTGCCACACATCGAACTTTGATTTCCATCGGAATTGTAATACACCATTTTAAAGTCGGTGTCGGTGTCGTTTTCTAATAAAATCAGTCCGTCAGCTCCAATCCCAAAACGGCGGTCACACAAATGCGCAATGAGTTGTACATTTTCTTTTGGAAAAAAATTCAAACGATTGTCAATCATCACAAAATCGTTTCCTGTTCCTTGGTATTTATAAAATTCTATTTGCATTTGACTTGAATTATGTCGTACAAAAGTACAAATATTAATGATACGTTAAAGATTGTTAAACCAGCGTTAAACTGTTTTTTTAAAAAATCAAAATTCTTAAATTTACACTGTAAATTCTTAAATACATATACTATTATGAAACGATTTTCAAGCCTTTTTTTAGTATCATTGTTGAGTGGAGCCGTGACATTGGGTTCTTATAAATTGTTATTTGATGACAATGGTTATTTTTTTAAAAACAAATCTCTTACTACATTAGCCCCGAACTCGTATGGGAGAAATGTAGGTTTTTCAGCGGAAGCCACGGATTTTACCGAAGCTGCCGACAAAACGATTCACACGGTAGTTCACGTAAAAAACGTTTCTCGTAAAAATGTTTCCAATCCTATTTTGGAATATTTTTATGGTTATCGTGGGGATCAATTACAGGAACAAGTCGGAACAGGTTCTGGTGTAATCATCTCCGAAGACGGTTATATCGTAACCAATAATCACGTGATTAAAGACGCCTCGGAAATAGAGATTACGTTGAATAACAAAAAATCCTATATCGCAAAAGTTATTGGAACGGATTCGAAAATGGACATTGCTTTACTAAAAATCAATGCCGATGAAAAATTACCTTATACGGTTTTTGCCAATTCAGATTCGATAAAAATTGGTGAATGGGTTTTGGCTGTTGGAAATCCATATAATTTAAATTCGACCGTAACGGCTGGAATTATTTCGGCCAAAGCTAGAAATCTAGATACGAGCGGCATTCAATCTTTCATCCAAACTGATGCTGCTGTAAACCCTGGAAATAGTGGCGGTGCATTAGTCAATACTCGCGGGGAATTGATTGGAATCAATACCATGATTTCGTCGCCAACAGGCAGTTATACCGGTTATTCTTTTGCAATTCCATCTAACATAACGCGAAAAATAATTGAAGATTTGATGGAATTTGGCAATGTACAAAGAGGCATTCTTGGCGTAGAAGGAGGCGAATTGAATGCATTAGCTGCAAAAGAATTGGGCGTTCCTGAAACTCAAGGTTTTTATATTAATAAAGTGCAGCAAAAATCTGGAGCTGAAAGAGCGGGCTTGCAAAAAGGGGATATCATCGTTAAATTAGACAATCAAAGCATCGCTACTTTTGCCGATCTTTCGGGCTACATCAACACCAAAAGGCCCAATGATAAAGTGGATGTTACGTATATTAGGGGAGGAAAAAACAAGGTTGTTGCCGTGATTTTAATTAAAAACGAATTTTTCAACACCGAAATCAAAGGAATAGAATTGGAAAATATTGATGCTACTGACAAAAAGCGATTTCATTTGGAAAATGGTGTAAAAATCAAATCTATCAACAACGAAAACTTGAAACAGTACGAAGAAGAGCTCAAAGGAAATATTATTCTGAGTATTGATAATGTCAAAATTAAAGACATCGAATCCGCTTCGAAAATTTTGAATAACAAAACCGAAAGCGAAAGCATTCAGATGGAAATGATTAATAAAAGAGGTGAGATTATTCGAATTATAATTTAAGGTAACTCTTAAACTTGAATGAAAAATTACCGCAGATTCGCAGATTATTAAATTTAATTGATCTGCGAATCTGCGGTAATTTTTTAAAATAGACAACACAGTCGTGCTCTTCACTTCCAACTTTCTGTACATCACCATATCTCGAAAAACAATATTAAATTGTTTCCTAATTAAGAAACTTATATCTTTGTAAAAATTATAGTGAATGGAATATAAATTTAAAGTCGTTTTTTTAGAAGAGGCGAATGAATTTTTAGAAAGTCTTGACGAAAAACCTAGAGAGAAAATAATCTATACTATTTGGAAATCTAGAAGTAAAAATGACCCCGAGCTCTTTAAAAAACTAGATGATGAAATCTGGGAATTTAGAACCAAATATGAAAAGAAACAATACCGTCTTTTTGCCTTTTGGGATAAAGAAAATAAAAAAGATACGATTGTAATTTCTTCACACGGAATTATCAAGAAAACGGATAAAACTCCGAAAAAAGAAATTAAAAAAGCGAATAAAATTAGAGAACAATACTTTAATGAAAAAAGAAAATAATTATGAAAACAACTAGTTTAGAAGAACTTACAGATAAACATATTGGAAAAGTTGGAACACTAAAAAGAGATGCTTTCGAAAACGAATTAAGACTTGACTTAATTGGACAAACCATAAAGGAAATACGAATCGAACGAAATTTAACTCAAGAGCAACTTGGCGAATTGGTAGGCGTAAAAAAATCTCAAATTTCAAAAATTGAAAATAGCTTAACCGATGCAAGATTTGAAACAATCCTTAAAGTTTTCAAAGCTTTGAATGCCAAAATAAATTTCAATATCGAATTGTCAAACAAAAAAATGGTAATCGACTAAAATACCTTATGAAATAATAAAAAAGCTATTTATCAGGGAAACCTCAAAAAAATAATTTTGAGATAGAATTTGCAGAAGATATAAAAAATAATAGTACTTATGTATTGATTATGAGAGCACAAACACTACATATAGAAAATCCATCTAAAGAATTATTAGAATTCTTTAGAAAACTAC
The DNA here is from genome assembly GCA_010365135.1 of Flavobacterium sp. Taxonomy (GTDB): domain Bacteria; phylum Bacteroidota; class Bacteroidia; order Flavobacteriales; family Flavobacteriaceae; genus Flavobacterium. Next base: position 4,430 of record JAAFGY010000093.1, on the reverse strand, counting down.
GTGCCGAAAAAGAGGAACACAAAGCAAAACTTATTGCTAAAAAAGACCTTTATTTTTCTAAATCTAAATAACAAACATATTGAGTTTAGAACAAGAAGTGCCCTTTGAAAAAGAAGAAGGGTATCAATATATTATTGGTTTCAGAGAGATTACTCCTAAAGAAAATAATTTCGGCATTCCTTTAGTGGATGTTGTTTTAACTTCACAGAATGTGGAGATTAATTCTTTAAAAACATTAAACAAATTCATTGCAATAATTTTAGAGTTTTTAAAAAACAATGATGTTGTAATCTATTACTATTGCGATACTGCTCCGATAAAAATAAGACCAAACTGAAAACAACATTTTAGTAATCAAGAATTCAGGTTTACTTTATTTTCATTAATGTTTGACAAACAAAAGTCAGATGTGTTTTATTTGCAAGACATTACAATTGAAGACAATCTTAATGGAAATCATTATACTTCATTAATTTCAAGAGTTGTAAATAAGGAAAAAGTGGAGTTGATTAAATACGAAATTGAGAAGTTAAATAAATAACTCGCTAAATTGGTAAAACCGTAGTACTCTTTACTTCCGAAATAATAAAAAAGCTATTTATCAGGGAAACTTCGGGTAAAATTGATAACTTTTTTTGATGGAAATTATGGTAGCTTTCCATATCGGGCAAGATGATTTTGAGCATATAATCAAAACTTCCAGAAATAAAATTACATTCGACTACCTCAGGCATATTCATAATCGAATGATTGAAACCTTCCGAAACATCATAGGTTTGTTTAACCAAAGTCACTTGGCAATACACCATCAGATTTTTGCCCAATTTCTTTTTATTCAAAATTGAAACATATTTTTCGATGATTCCTTCTTTTTCCAAACGTTTCACTCGGTCGTGTACGGGCGTTAGAGAAAGATTTATTTTATTGGCAATATCTTTTAAAGTCAAATGCGCATCGACTTGAAGCAATCGCAGGATTTTTTTGTCGGTTTCGTCTAATATCATTGTATTGAAATGATTAAATGAATACTTATTTAGGATTTGAAATCAGATATTTTTTCGTTTTAGAAATATAAATTGCTTTCAATTCAGAAATTTTTAATGTAAAAATACCAAATAAAACGATTATTTTCTGAATTTAATGTCTTTTGACACAACATTTTCTTTTTAGGTATCTTTGTATGTACTTATTATTCTAACCACTAAATCTATTCATATGATCATTGGAGTTCCTAAAGAAATCAAAAATAACGAAAACCGTGTAGCGCTAACGCCAGCTGGTGTGGCCGAATTCAAAAAACACGGCCATCTTGTCTATGTGCAAAAAAGCGCAGGAGAAAATAGCGGTTTTAGTGATGTTGCCTATGCCGAAGCTGGAGCCGAACTATTGCCAACCATTGAAGCCGTTTATGAAATTGCCGATATGATTATTAAGGTAAAAGAACCCATTGCCTCAGAATATCCGCTTATCAAAAAAGGTCAATTATTATTTACTTATTTTCACTTTGCTTCCTCTGAACCGTTGACTTACGCAATGATTGAGCGTCAAGCGGTTTGCTTGGCTTATGAAACGGTTGAAAAATCAGATCGCAGTTTGCCATTATTAGTACCAATGTCAGAAGTTGCGGGTCGTATGGCAATTCAAGAAGGCGCAAAATACCTAGAAAAACCGATGAAAGGAAAAGGAATTCTCCTAGGAGGTGTTCCTGGAGTTCCTCCAGCAAAAGTTGTTGTTTTAGGTGGTGGAATCGTAGGAACTCAAGCTGCAAAAATGGCCGCTGGTTTTGGTGCTCAAGTAACCATTCTGGATGTAAGTTTACCGCGTTTGCGCTATTTGTCTGATGTGATGCCAGCCAATGTAACCACTGTGATGTCGAATCATTATAACGTTCGCGATGCTATTTCACAAGCTGATTTGGTTATTGGAGCCGTTTTGATTCCAGGTGCCAAAGCACCCCATTTAATCACTCGAGATATGCTAAAATTAATGGCTCCCGGCACCGTAGTCGTTGACGTTGCCGTTGACCAAGGAGGTTGTATCGAAACTTGTTCCCCAACAACACACGAAAATCCAACTTTCATCATTGATGAGATTGTTCATTATTGCGTGGCCAATATGCCCGGTGCTGTTCCCTATACTTCTACTTTGGCGTTGACCAATGCTACGTTGCCTTACGCTTTGCAATTGGCCAACAAAGGATGGAAAAGAGCCTGCGCTGAAAGCGAAGAATTGAAAAAAGGACTCAACGTGGCCAATGGTAAAATTCTTTACAAAGGCGTTGCCGATGCTTGGAACTTGCCTTTGGAAGATGTAGAAACTGCGTTGGAAGATCTAGTTTACGCATAATTTTATAAGTTTTAAGTAGTTAGACTTTGTTCTAAAAATTAAAATCCGTCTGGTTTTGTATAACGAGACGGATTTTTTTTTGGAGCTATTTCCTGCTGTACGTTTTATCTTTTATGCCGAAAACCGGCATAAAAGGATGCCACTTCCATCAGGGCTAAAACACTTCGGGTGACCACTATTCTTTCTGTTTTGTCAAATAATAAATAGGAATTCCTATTAACATTATAAAAACTCCCCAACCACAAGTGCTAGGTTTTGTGTATAACAAAGCGATTCCGATGGCAGTGGCAATAATAATATAAAGTCCCGGCAAAAATGGATAACCAAAAGCTTTATAAGGTCTTTCTACATCTGGCATTTTTCTGCGAAGAATAAAAATTCCGTAAATGGTCAGTATATAAAAGATTAAAACAATAATTACAACGAAGTCTAGCAAGTCGCCATATTTTCCGGTCAAACACAAAGCCGAAGCCCATAAACACTGCGCCCACAATGCCCAAGCGGGAACGCTAGCCTTATTCAAATGAGATGCTTTGGTGAAAAACAAACCGTCTTGCGCCATCGTATAATATACTCTCGCACCCGCCATAATCAAACCATTATTACAAGCAAAAGTCGAAATCATAATCATCAAAGCGATAATTAATGTGCCAATATTCCCGAAAATATTTTGCGAAGCCACAACAGCCACTCGATCCGATTCGGCTGTAGCAATGTCTTGCAAAGGAACCACCGCCAAATACATAACGTTGGCCAAAATATAAATACAACTTACAATCAAGGTTCCCAGAAACAAACTCAATCCCACATTTCGTTTTGGATTCTTGATTTCGCCAGCGATAAAAGTCACGCCTTCCCAAGCCACACTCGAAAACAACGAACCCACCAATGCCGCCGACATGGCCGAAATCAAAGCCACGCCACTAATTGGAAGCCAAGAACCTGTATCGACGTTCAGTGATTGTGAAGTCCAAGCATTCGCCCAGTTAGCATCCCAAACTTCCCCTTTGGCAGCGACGAAACCAAAAATAATCAATCCCAAAATCGAGGCAATCTTGATAACCGTCAAGACTGTTTGTAAAATCTTGCTATTTTTCACACCCCGACTGTTGATGTAACTCAATAAAATAATGGTGAGTATCGAAACAATTTGGGCTGCATGCAGTTGGAAATCACCCACTTCAAAAATTACATTTTTTTCACTTACCGGTGGATACAAATAAGCTGCAAATTTAGAAAAAGCCACGCCAACAGCGGCAATGGTACCGGTTTGTATCACGGCAAAAAAGCTCCAACCATATAAAAATCCAATCAGTTTTCCGTAAGCTTCCTTGATGTACACATATTGTCCGCCCGCTTTGGGAAACATCGAACTCAACTCGCCGTAACTCACCGCGGCAATCACGGTAATAAAACCTGTCAGCACCCACATCGCTATGAGCCAGCCAGCAGAACCCAATTGGCGCATCATATCCGAGCTTACAATAAAAATTCCCGAACCGATCATCGAGCCCACAACGAGCATCGTTCCGTCTAGTAATCCGAGCTCTCTCTTAAAATGTTCTTGGTCATTATCTTGCATATTTTTAGTTTTTTGGTTGGCTAAAGATATACTTTTTTTGGAAATTTCAGAAAAACAGATGCAAAAGTAGTTCGATTTGGGCGTGCCCCTTCGGGTCGGGCTTTCGGCTTTATCTCTCCGTTTCACTTCGAGGATACCGCCTCTATCCCTCACGCAGAAACCACTACTTGGAAAAACATCTAAGTAAGTCGAAAGTTTTAAAGTCGTAAAGTCAAAAGGCTCAATAGTAATAAACAATACTTTAAATCAATATATTATATGATTTTATGACCTTTTAAAATACGAAATTATATTGTTTTCATAACTCATACTTGCAATCTGTAATATTCTCCAACTATTTTATTGAATATACAGCGAGAATATCACTTTTGATAAAATCAAAAAAAGGTGATTTGTTTCCAAAACACCCTTAGATTCAATTAATAAATGCAACGGTTAGATTTGTTTAAAATAAACCTTCGGATAGTTTTTGAAATCTATATTTCAAAAACTATCCGAAGGT
>JAAFGY010000092.1 GCA_010365135.1 Flavobacterium sp. | reverse complement strand
CGGGTTTTTGTTGTGCAACTCAAAGATAATTTGAGATACAAAATTCAACCCTCTTTTTTGTATTTATTTTTTAAACGTTTAGGACGCTATTGTTAATACATAAAAAAAATAGTGAAATTAGTTCGAACATTTTAGGAATAGTTCGAGCCTATTTGCATGTAATAAGATTTTCAGAGGGTAAGAGGATTTTCATTACATTTAAATTCGCCAATTCAAGTTTCCTTTTCAGCCTATTTTAGCTTTATCACAACCTAAACTTCTTAGTTGCTCTAACCATTTATTTGCTATTTCTGGAGTGACAGTAGTGAGTTCTTTTAATGTTTCATTTCTTCCAATACTGGTTCGTTTGCTATTTCCCATATCGTGATACGGTAAAATTTCAATCGCTGATAGATTGGGATATTTTAGATTCAAATCTGCAATGGCTTTAAAATGAGAATCTTTATTATTTACTTCAGGAACTATAGGACAACGCAAAATTATTGAAGTTCCATAATGATAGGCATTGTTCAAATTTTCTAGAATGGCTCGATTGGAAACCCCGGTGTATTTGGTATGTTCATTACAACCTGTAATTTTATAATCGAAAAGAATAGTGTCTATTAGAGGGAGTATTTGTTTGAATTTATAGGTCGAAACATAGCCCGAAGTTTCGACACAGGTATTGATTCCTTTTTCTCTGCATCGTTCTAATAATGACTTCGCAAATGAAAATTGGAGTAAAGGTTCGCCACCACTTATGGTAATTCCGCCACCTGAATTTTTATAAAAATCGATATCAGCCATTACTTCTTTCAACACTTCATCTACGGTCATTTCTTGGCCAACTATCTTTAAAGCATTATGATTGCAGGCCTCAACACATTTGCCACATAAATTACATTTGTCATAATCAATGATATGATTTCCTTCGATAATTTGATGCACATTTTCTGGACAAACGCTAACACAATCGCCAGATAGGGTACATTTATCCAAATGAAAAAACAATTGACGTTTTGAGGACGTGGCTTCGGGATTATGACACCAAAGACAATCCAACGGGCAACCTTTTAGAAAAATGGTTGTACGGATTCCCGGCCCATCGTGTAGGGATGACCGTTGAATGTCAAAGATTAAAGCTGTTTCGCTCATAAGTTTAAAAAGATAGTATGATTGGGCAAAAAGGGCAAAAGAAACTCATAATAGAAACAGATTTTGTTTAATAGGTTACTCGGCTAAGAATTTCCAATTGTACATCACGAGGCAAATCGATATAGCGAGCACTAAAACCACCAATTCTAACAAATAAATCTTGATGTTTTTCAGGTTCTACTAATGCATTTTCTAAATCGCCACGATTAATCACAGTTATCATTGCTTGAGCACCACCTTTTTTGAAATAAGTAGCTAATAAAAATTCAAATATTGGTCGGTCTGTAGTAAAAAAGTCTCTTCCGAAACGCATGTTTTGAACTGTTCCAGCGTGTATTTTGTGACTTGGTTTAACTAAAGAATTGATAAGAGCTGTTACGCCTTTTTTATCATTTCCTCCTGATGGAGTATTAGCATTAGCCATTTCTCGACCTGCTTTACGCCCGTCAGCAGAAGCGCCTACCCAACGACCTAAAATGGTGTTTTGTTTGTTGTTGATTAACACATTTAAGTACCAATCTAAATTGGTTCTTTCACGTTGATCGCGAATGTTATTACACATAAAATCGTGTAATTCTACCATTATATTATCTGCATAATCATCGTCGTTACCGTATTTGGGTGAATCTTTAAGGAGCTTGTGTTCTTTTTCATAACCAACAAAATTGTTATCCAGCGCTTCTATCAATCGTTCTGCGGAGATTAATTTTTTATCAAATACCATATTTTTGATGGCGGTTAAACTATCTGCTGTATTTACACTACCAAATGACTCTAGAGAACCTCCAAGATATTTTATTCCACCAGAGAAAATAGCTTTTCCGCGTGCAATACAATCATCATATAACATACTTAAATAGAGGTAAGGCGCATGTTTCCCTGATTCGACATATTCTAAATCTTCATGATCGGCCAATATTTCTATAAAAAAGGCTAGTTGTTTTTTGAATGCATCAAAGAATTCCTCGTAGGTTTTGAAATCTTTAAAATCACCTGTAGCTAATCCCAATTGTTTGCCAGTAATATGATCTACACCGTTGCGAAGCGTTACATCCAATGCTTTTAAAACATTTAATGAACCACTTGGTGTTCCAAAACCCATATGATCTAAAGTAATTTCTCCACAACCCAAAGGCATATATTGTTCTGCATCTTCTAAAGGAACATCGTGGGCTGCTGCTACACCAGGAACTAATACATCATCATTATACAATAATGGAAACGTATGTCCATCACCAATTAGTGTAATTGATTTTTCCATTAATTCAGGATTCATTCCTTCATAGAAACGAAGTGTAGTTTGTGGTAAAATGGCTCTTCCATAAGTTCTCATAGTTTCTAAAACTAGTAATGCAAAACGGTCTGCATTTTCTTCATTTCTACGTCCACGACCACCAATGATAACACGACCATCTACATCACGAAACAAATCGTTTATGAGTTTCCAATAAGAGTGCATTAAGGATAAAGCTTCTTCCTCTGTAATTACACCATTGTCAATATCATTTACATAAAAGTCACCCAAATAGATATCTACTCTACCTAATTCTAATGAACCACAAATTAGAGTATACAACCAAGATAACTGCAAAGCTTCATAAAAAGATTCTGGTTTTCTTAAAGTATTTTCTTTAAGAACTTTAGCCAATTGCAATAATTCTTTTTCGCGTTTAGGGTCGTTAGAAGCTTTCGCTTTTTCGATGGCTTGCATTTCATAATGATGACAAGAATAGACAAAAACATCTAAAGCCATCAACATACCTTCGTAGAGTTGGTAATCGCCATTCGATTCTTTGGCTTTATCACGATATTCCGAAATTTCATTTATTAAACCCGGAATACCCAATCGCAATAATTTTTCATAATCTACAAAAACCCCCGCCATTCTGTATATTGGATTAGCAATAAGAGGTTTGAAATTGTAAGGAAGTGAAACTATTTCATCTCGGAAAAGAGTAGGAATCATTTTTTCAGTAAAGGCAGCTTCCACTTTAGCTTTTGATGTTTCTTTTTTCCAAAAATGAAGCATTTCATGAACACCATCTCTTTGTTCTACTGGGATGTTTCCTCGTTCAAGCGCTTCAATTATTTTTTGTTCATGACAAAAATAGCCATAAGCAGCACCACCAGGAGCATTGTGAGGACTAAAACCCACCCAACCCCAAAAAGTACGGCCTGCTAATCTATCATTATCTTGAATTTCTGATAATACAGCAGGAAATTGAGCCTGATGACATTTAGCTTCCCGTATGGCAATGTGTTCGTTACTACTATTTCTGTAGGCTTCAGTGAAGTTCAACTCCATTGAAAAATCGTCTATTTTTTGCATCTTAATTTTGAATTAAATTTTAACTCCTTTATTTTACCGAATTTTCTTTAATGTATGCGATAATTTCATCTGTATTTGCATAAGCGACAGCAGTATAGGTGTCTGCAGCTCCATAATAGATGGCTAAACGTCCAGTATCTCCATCAGCTACAACGCCTGTAGGAAAAACGACATTACCCACATATCCAGCAGTTTCGTAAATTTTTTCGGGAGTCAATAAAGGAAATTGGCAACGATATAATACTTTTGAAGGTTCGTTAATGTCTAATAAGGCGGCTCCCATACTGTAAACAAAGCTATCACAAGTGTCAGTTACTCCGTGATATAATAATAACCATCCTTCTGTAGTTTCAATCGGAATAGGTCCGGGGCCAATTTTTACTCTTTCCCATTTTCCTGGACCCCGAGTAAAAACAATTCGATGTTTTCCCCAATACGTTAAATCGGGACTCTCGCTATAGAAAATATCGCCATAGTTTACTGCCATTCCCAATCCCATTGGACGACTTAGCATGGCAAATTTCCCATTGATTTTTCTTGGAAATAATACACCATTGCGGTTGTAAGGCAAAAAGGCATTTTCTAGCTGGTGAAAGGTTTTAAAATCGGTTGTCCAAGCTTGTCCAATTGTTGCTCCATAATAGGAATTACACCAAGTGATATAATATTTGTCATCAATTTTGCACAAACGTGGGTCGTAAGCGTTAGTGATTTTTCCTAAAGCTGAATCGGGTGAAATAAAATTAATTGGTTCTTCTTCAATTGTCCAATCAAGTCCATCGGGACTAGTTCCTAAATGCAAATTCGGATCCATTGAAAGTGAATCAACTCTAAAAACGCCTATAAAACTTTCGCCCCAAGGTATTACACAACTGTTGAAAACACTACGCGCTTTAGGCATAGGATGTAAATCGATAATAGGATTTTTACTATGTCGCCACACCACTTCTTTACAATCGGCTGGTTTTGGTTCCCAAGGCATATTGGGAACTGAATCTGCTATTAATGCGGTTTTAATCATAACATTATTCTCATTTTTCATCTTAAAATATATTATATAATTTTTATTTTATTTATCTAACTGCCCAAACCAACAATAAAAACCAACAAAGCCACGACACTAGCTACCGCAACACAAGAAACGGTTACACCTGTCCAATCTTCACGATTCCATTTTCTAAATTCCCAATTCGAATTCGGGAAAATTTTCAGGTAGTTGAAGCGGGTAGGAGTGTTCCGTGTAAGTACCATTTCTTTTTCATCATCTTCAAGTGTGCCTACAACTGGTGTAAGCATTTTTCCATAAAACTGATTGAGTAAATCTTTATTCTGTGGTTTTGTAAAATAGGCCACCAACATCAATATCAAAAAAGGAATTATTATTCGAAAGAGAAAAGTAAATGTTTCGTTCAACGAATAGGAGTTTTTGGATAAGTCCCAACCCATTCGATCTAAGGCTATTAATTCTACTTTCAGATATCCTTTTCCGGCTGTTTTTTCGCCTGAATAATCTAGGCCTTCACTCCAAAAAATAGATTTTTTAGGCAACAATACTTTTTTCTCAAATTTTTCACCCGTTTTAAGAATCGACGGTCGATCTTCTATTGATTTTTCTGCAGCATTTAATTTATCCCATGATGCAATAGCTTGGTTTCGCTGCTGAACATCCATTTCGCGCGCTGTGTAGGTTCTTGTTACAGGAATAGCAAGGGTTGTTTTGCTTAAATACTCCGAAGTTCGCATTTCTGGAAGCAATGGAATTCCGAAGGGTAAAATTAGCGTAGCAATAAACATAAATACCATTGATGACCAAGCACTCACTGCGTTGGAACGTCTCCATAGCATTCCAAGCCAAAAAGCTGCTGCAAGTATGCTATTGAACATCATTGTCATTTTGAAAAGTTCAAATAAGCCATTTGATTGCGTGGCAATGTATGCTGAAACTAGCATGTATATAGCACTGAAAATTCGACCAATCCATATATAATGGTTTTCGGAGCAATTTGGACGCAATGGCCGATACAAATTATTGGTTATTAATGCAGCGGCAGTGAGCATAAATGCCGATTTGGCAGCCATTAAAGCCGCAATTAAACAGGCAATCATTAAACCCACAAGTCCCATATTAAGCGGTCCTAATAAATCACGAGTGGCATGACCCCAAACGTAATCAGGATCTGAGATAGAACCTCCATAAAGAACCACGGTCATAAGAGCTACAACACCCCACATAACACTCGAATAGCGTTTGAGTAACATACCCGAAACAAAACCATACCGAGCTGTATAATCGTCTTTGGCTGAACCACAAGCCGTCATTTGATTGGCCTGAACAGCAGTAGTAATTATAATCATTATAGAAAAGCCAGCTATCCAAAACCATGAAAATTCAATCAGACTGGGTGAACCCCAAATTTCCATAAATGATGCTGGCAATACCTTGTGCATTGTTTGAAACGATCCCAATACACCTTCGCTTCCGAACTGTAGATTAATCTTGGCCATTGCAAAGGGTATGAGCAAAATAGAGAGCAAAATGATGAAAACACCTTGAACCAAATCGACCATAAATGCAGCAGCTAGCCCTCCAATACTAGCATATAATAAGGTAACAAACGCAACAATTATGATGAGCCAATTCTCATTGATATAGGAATATTCTTTTTTTGGATTTAGCGTTTGTAATTCCACTAAATGTGATTTTTGATTGGCTGAAAGCAGCGCAAAATCGGCAGCTTCCAATTTTTCTAGTTCAACGGCTTTGTAATATTCTACTTTTTCTTCACTATTCAATTCAATAAGTGGTTTTGAAGCAATAGCCGACACTGTTTTTGACATAGCTACTAAACCAATAGCTGCAATAAGTACAAAAAATATAGTCTGACAGAGCGCATAAAATGCAGCCATACGTTTTGATTCATAGCGTTCTTCAAAAAAATCGCCCAAAGTAAGTAAACGCAATCGCCGGTACCAGATGGATGTCATCCAAAAAACAGGTAAATTCACTAAACCACCAGCTAGCATCGCCCAAATACCTGACGCACCATTTGAGTTGACCATAGTGGTTGTAGTGGTAACATTCTCAACCGATGTTGCTTGTCCGAATGCTGCAAATGTTTGAATTAATTTTCCAAATCGCCGACCTGCCATAAAGTAATCTTCCCGATTATTTACTAACCTAGCAGCTCGTATTGCAATAATAATAATAGCGATAAAATAAATAACAACAATTGCAATGTCAAGTATTGACAGACCCCAAAAAGCTGAGCTTTTCATAATTTTTAATATTTAAATCCAAATTTTTAATTATCTTAGAGAAGTAAGAATCAATTTTTAAAAAGAAAACAGATACTATATTTTTTTCAGGTAGTTTAAATTAGTAAGTTTTACTTTTAACATACCCTAGAAGATTCAATAATCCTTGCCATTTTCATAGGTCAAATCTATTTTTTTCGCATTAATAAATTCTTAATTATCGCTTAATAAAATGGGAATTCAATAAAATTTTAATATAAATTTGGTTATTTTGTAATTTGGAGCGGAAAGAAGTCAATTCTGACCCCTTTTTATTCCTTTTCAGTTTAGAAAAATGAAATTCGAGTAGTTTTTCCTTAATAATAGAAAAATAGAGGAAGATTTGTATTGAAATTCTTGCTGTGAATTTCAGAAAAGTTAGAAGAAATTGATGCCTCAATGTTTCAATTGCTAGCTTGCGAAAAGGTATTTTTGGGATTAACTTTAATTAAAAATTTCTGCCCAATTGTATAGCCTATCTTTTGTTTTTTTCGAATTATTGAAATGCACAAAAGTGGATCCGTTTGATTGAGCAGAAAGCATATTGGAAGTAAATATGATTGAAATAATTGCATTGGAATTAGTAGCAACCACGATTGAGAATTAAATTTAATTGAAAATATTAGTTTTTCGTTTTTCTGTAACTTCAGTTATTGTTTTTGTAGATAAGCGTCGGTTGGATGCGTATCATCATATTTAATTTGTAATTTCTTCAATCTAATCTTCATATCCTTTATTACCTTAGCATAAGCTGGATTGTCAATTAGATTTTTCATTTCACTTGAATCATTCTTCAAATCATAAAGTTCCCAAACATCAATATCATCGTAAAAATGAATTAGCTTATAGCGTTCATTTCTAATTCCATAGTGTCGCTTTACGGCATGTGGCTGTGGAAATTCATAATAATGATAATAAAGATCTTCCCTTACCTTGTTTTTACTAGCTGTCAGAATAGGTTTTAGGGATTCACCCTGTAAATCTGCGGGTTGTTTAATGCCTGTTAAGTCGAGTAAAGTGGATGCAAAATCAATCGTTTGCACTAATGCATTTGTTTTTGTTCCTTTTTTAATCAGTTTTGGGTATGAAATAAGGAATGGCGTATGAAAAGATTCTTCATACATAAAACGTTTGTCAAACCAGCCATGTTCTCCTAAATAAAATCCCTGATCTGAGGTATAAATTACAATGGTATTTTCCCATAATCCATTCGTTTTTAAATAATCAATCATCTTGCCCACATTATCATCTACAGATGCAACACATTTAAGGTAATCTCGCATATAGCGTTGAAACTTCCATAAAGTAAGCTCTTTGCCAGACAGATTTTTTTTTGTAAAATCTTCTTTTATTGGTAGATAAACTTTATCAAATGCAGCTCTTTGTGCTGGCGTCATCCTTTTTAATTCGTTTTCAAGATCTTCTCCAGACTCCGTATTTTTGACCCCCAAAATTTTTGAATCCCCTCCAATATTCATGTACTTTTCAATGCTCATTTTTTGTTCTTTGGCGGCTTGACGACCTTCATAATTGTCAAAAAAGTTTGCGGGAATTGGAAAAGTTGTATCTTCATATAGATTCATTTTATCAGCTGCAGGCATCCAATTGCGATGCGGAGCTTTGAAATGCATCATCAAACAAAAAGGTTTTGATTTATCCGTATTTTGCAACCACTTAATGGAATTTTGCAAGGTTAAATCAGTCGCATAAGCACCTTCATAAATTTTTTCTCCAGTTGGTTCTATAAATTTGGGACTGTAATAAGTACCTTGACCATCGTGAACACTATAATAATCATAACCAGTAGGAATAATCCCTAAATGCCACTTGCCAATAATTGCAGTTTGATAACCTGCAGCTTGCAACAGTTTGGGGAAAGTTTGTTGCGATCCGTCAAACATCGCTTTTGCTTGATTATCATAGTACCCATTTTTATTACTAAACTTTCCCGTTAATATAGCTGCACGGCTTGGGCCACAAATGGAATTGGTTACAAAACAATTGCTAAACAACATACCTTCATCTGCAATCCGGTCAATATTAGGAGTTTTGTTCAACTTTCCACCATAAGCACTTATGGCTTTTGAGTCGTGATCGTCGGCCATTATGAATAAAATATTAGGTCTGGATTTGGGTTTGTTTTGACCATAAACCATTGTCAAAAATGTTGCAGAAAACCATAAAATGGTTAATAAGAATAAATAGTTTCTTTTAAAAATTTTATATTTCATTTGTGTTTGTTTTCGTGTTTTGTTCGTCTAATCCAATAGTAAAATGATTTGCTTATTTTACTTGTTACCCTTTTAGTTTGGTGGATAACATAGTAATATTTTTGACGGTACATTAGATTTCCACTTCACATTTTTAATAGCTGCCGAAAAGAAAATTTCATCACCTTGTGAAAATGGATAATCGATACCATCACAAGTGATTATTCCTTCACCCGAATAAATAACAGCCACGAAAAAAGTGTCATTTCCTTTTAAATCAAATTCACCATTCAAGTCCAATTCGTTAAGTCCGAAACAGTCGGTGTGATGCTCATTAAAAATGGTTTTTAAAGTATGATTATCTTTGCATTCAAGGATTTTTGGTGTAATTTTCCATTTTTTTGTTGCCTCTTCAAACGAACAACCATCATAATGAAAACACTGCAACATATTGTCTTCTCCAACACCTTGGTGAATAAGTTCATCGCTTATCGTAAGACCTCCAGGTGTTATTTTTTCGACCCGCATTGTATAATCAGTAGGTTCTTGAACTTCCAATAAAAAGCATCCTTTGCCAATGGCGTGCGGTACTCCACCATAAATCATAAAAGCATCACCAGGTTTTACTTCAAATTGATGGAGACAATTTAACATTCCTTCTATGTCTTGGTTTTTAAATAAATCTTTCCATTTTTGAGGTGTAACATCTTCTTTGAAACCAAGATAAATAACACTTTTTTCGCCGTCAATTTCTCTTCCGCCTAGAATATACCACGATTCTGTTTTTCCAAAAGTGGAGTTGAGCATAGTTCGAGCATATTCCTTATCAGGATGAACTTGAATTGTGAGTCGTTCTTTCGAATCCAGCATTTTGATAAGAACACCTGTTGTTCCATATTTTTCGGTCAATTTTTTGCCTAAAAATAATTCTTTGTTTGAAGAAACAAGTTGGCCTAAAGAAATTTCTCCTTGTGGAGTTATAATCGTTGAAAGTCCTTCATTTTCAGGTCTGTTTTTGCCACGAGCAGCAACTGTAGACATTATCCATTCTTCAGGGAAACGGCCATCTATTTGGTCAGAAGTAAGTTTCCATTTATCAATCAAAGCACCACCTGTATACGTTCGCCAAACTCGGTTGGACAACTGTTTTAAAGGAGTTTGTGCCAATTTTATAAAGTCATTATTATTCATTCTTTAAAGAATTAGGGGTAGTTTTTGGACTAAATGCAAATACTGAAATTACCGATAATGGAATAAGAATGAGTCCCATAACAAAAAAGGGTGTCCAGTTGCCTCCTTTTGTTAGTATAGGAACTAAATAAGTTGAAATTACAATTCCAAGAACAGCAGCGGCTCCACCCAATCCAGCAAGAGATCCGACAGTTTTTCCAGAATGAAAATCGCTTGGCAAGGTTTGTATGTTGGTCATCGCAAATTGAAATCCACCAAGAATTAGCATCAGCATTAATGAAGCCGATAATCCAGTAGGAGCAAATGCGGCACCAATCATTCCTGGCACAATCAATGCTGCGCCAATGACAATAGTAACTTTTCGCGCTTTTATAGCTGAGTGTCCTTTATTGATCATCTTTCCTGCCCACCATCCTCCGGCTAAACTTCCTATAGCTGCACCTACAAAAGGAATCCAGGCTAGTATAGCTACATCTTGAAGGTTTAAATTATAAACTTCCTGCAAATAAATAGGAAGCCAAGTCATAAACATCCACCAAATAGGGTCAAGAAAAAACCGGCTCAGAATGACGGCATAACTATTTTTAGTCCGAAGTAAATTTGGAATACTAATGACTTTGGTTTCTTTTATTTCTGCTTCTCCTTGTCCATTAAGGATGTATTCTTTTTCTCTCTCAGTAACCCAAGGATGATTTTGTAATGTATTTTTGTTAATTATCATCCACAGTGGAATCCAAAGTAAACAGATTAATCCTAGTGTTACAAAGGTATCGCGCCATCCCAACGAAAGAAAAAGTAGTGGGATAATTATTGGAACCAAAATATTTCCTAATGAAGAAGCTGCTCCAAAAAATCCCTGAGCAATTGCTCTTTCTTTAATAGGAAACCATTCAGCGTTTGATTTGGTTGTGCCAGGCCAAGGACCAGCTTCGCCGAGTCCTAACATCACACGAAAAAAGGCTAGTTGTCGAATACCGGTAACAAGGGAAGTTAAGGCAATCGCTCCGCCCCAAATAAGGGCAGAAATACTAAAACCCTTTCGAGTTCCCACTTTATCATATAAAGCTCCAGAAACTAATTGACTAATACCATAAGCCAGCATAAAGGCAATATTAATCAATGCAAAAACTTCTTTTGAGGTTTGCTTTTGTTCCTCGGGCGACATGGAATCATTAATGATATGCAATTCCGATGCAATTCCACGTTGAATTACTTGCCCAGTTGTTTTATCTACACCGTCTTGCCACATATAATTCAGTGTTCCTCTATCTAAAATATTGATTATCGTGACTAAAACTATTAAACTGAGAATTACCCAGCGCATTCCATTTATTTTCATTCTGTGGTCGTTTATTTTAATTTAATTTTTGATTTGGTTAAAGTTAGATAAATTATTTAACAATCAGTTTTTTGATAACCTGTGTTTTGCCGGCTTCTATGGAAACTAAATAAATAGATTCGTTTAATTTTCCGGACAAGTCTAAGTCTATTTGTGTAGCATTGCTAATCAAAGTCTGGTAAATAGTTTGTCCCAATAGATTTATAACTTTAAATTGAACATTGATTAAGTCTTCAAAACCTGTCAATTCGATCGATAATTTACCTTCTGAATATGGGTTTGGATAAATTTGAATTGTTTTTCCTTTATTTGTATTCAAATCCGACAAACTAAGAGTTTGCCAGCTGTTTGCATTTAATGTAGTAGCAAATGTTGTTGGAGCATTGTTTTGATAAGGAAATTTTCCAGGATTCAAATTAGTAACATTATTTGTTGTTAAAATTCCGCTTCCTGTAGAACCTGATTTAATTAAAAAACCATAGGTTCCAGGATTATTGATTGTATTATTTGTAAATGTAGCCGTGCAAGATTGAATGTCTATTCCGATTGCTCCAGATGCATCAATAAAATTATTTTCAATTGTGGCAAAAGATGCATCTGCAACACATATCCCACCTTGTCCATAAATAGGTCTTAAACCGCAACCTCTAAGAATTGTATTGCCTGTTACTAATACAGATTCGCAAGGATTACCAGTAGTTCCAAATTTGCCAATTCTGATTCCGTTAGATGAGGTCGGGTCAGTAATTAAGTTATCTTTTAAAATTGTATTTCTCCCGCCTGCAATGCGCATGCCATTAGCCCACATTGTACCTATAGAAGTGTTGTTTATAATCTTGGTATCAACCATATTGTTTGCAGTACCGCCACCATTTTGTGCGTTTAACGCTATTCCGTCGTCACCTGCACCTATAATGAAGTTGTTTTGTGCTGTCATTCTTAGTCCTGCATAATCTGGTTTAATTGTATTAGTATTATTTAGATTGATACCATCTGCCCAACTTTCTATTGCTCTACAATCTTTGATTGTACCATCGGTGCCACTCAACCAGAAGCAAGCACCTCCATGCTGAACCCAAACCCGTTGAATTGTATAGCCAATTGTTCCTTGACAAGTCATTCCATAGTCGTGACCCAGTGCGGCAGTCCTACCGGTTTCGGGGTTAAAAATATACAGATCCTGTATGTTGCAGTCATTTAAATTCCATTTGTGTCTGTAACCAGTGGCACCGTACAAACGAGTATTTTGGGTGTACCACATTCCAGCTCCATAAATATTGATGCGAGTTGCATTAATTATACCTTGTGTATGAAATTCGCCAGCCGGCATCCACATTCCTTTATTTTGTGTTTGACAAGCAGTAATGCAATTTTTTATAGCAGTTGAATCATCGATTCCATCATTTGGAATTGCGCCATAAGTAACTATTGAAAGTGTGTTGGCTGGCTGAGTTAATGGTGGAGCAACATTTTCTAGTATAACATAATCTATTTTGTAATAATCTGCGGTATTGTCAACATCTTTTTTTAGTGTAATTACGCTCCCAGTTGGAATTGCGGCACCTGAAATTAAAGCACGATTGGATTCGAAAAACCGTTTTGGTGTGCCGGAAGCGGGATTGTTATCATCCATTCCTGAACCTATATTTCCATAAATCCAAGTGTATAATGATGTTGTAGCAATAGCTTGACGAAATACTCCATCTACATATAGGTTTAATGTGGCTTCAATTCCTCCACCAACTGGAGCATCTGGAATACAAACTCGAACTACAATTGAGTTACTTGATTCTGTTGTTGTCCAAGAAATCGATTCGTTCGTAGCATCTAATTGCACTAATGAACGGCCTGAGGATTCAAATTCTACTGTTGGAGCCGATGGAATTCCAACTTGGGTTTTAATAGTCGCTCCGTCTGCTAAAATTCCGTTTTCAGCTTCATAAATTGTAAATGGCATCTTTGCTCCAACTTGTGCCAATGCATTTGTATGCATCATTATGAAAAGGCTAAGGAAGCCAATTGTTTTAAAAAAAAGGGTTGGAGTAGTTTTGTTCATTTTTTTTACAATGTTTTCAAGTTAAGTTAATTTCAGAGGTTAAAAATACTAGCGACTTATTAATAGTTCATTAATAAATCCTTAATAGAAATACAGATGATGAAAAAAATTGCAATTTTTCCAATTTTAAATAACAATGTTCTAATTGACAAGTGTTTTTAGGTGTTATTTTAATGAAATCTACCCCCTCGAAAAGTAGATTTTGTGAATGTGTTTTTGAATTTGTATTGGGGAAAGTGGAGTTGATGAAAGATAAACAACTAATATTTTTAAAAAAAAACCATTTTTATTTACCAAAAGCAGTCGATTTTAAAAAAAAAGGAAATCATTATTTGTTTATTAATTAAAAATGGCTTTAGTCTAATTTATATATGCTAAATTAACGATATCTTTAAATTCATA
>JAAFGY010000091.1 GCA_010365135.1 Flavobacterium sp. | reverse complement strand
ATAATCTCTTGTTCCATTTCTGTTTGGTGAATTTCCAATTTCATTTCTTGAACCTCCATTTCTCGTACTTCTAATTTGGTCTAATTCATGTCGATTGCTTACTTGCGAATTTCTTCTAGAAAATGAGTATTCAGGATGTTGTCTTTCATAACCATTAGAACGTCTTAAATTGTAAATATTTACAGCAATACTGCTTCTTCTATTGCTGACATAGTTGTAATTGTTATAGTTATAAGTATTTAGACAAATATTGACATTAGATCTGTATCTAAAAACAGGAAACGGATTCCAAGCATAATAGTAACTTGGATAGTAATTCCAAGACCAAGTAGAATAATACGGACGATAATTAGACCTCCAGAATGAAGCATAAATCACTGGTGTGTAATAATATTCAGGTTCGTAAATATAATTTTCTCCGTACAAATAAGTATTTCCCACAACTTGTATGTGAACGTCATTAGAATAGTCTTTCTCTACTTCGATAGTGGCAACATCTTGGTACACATCACGATCCAAAACAGATTGAATGATGATAACGTGAGTGCGATTCTCCATCGATTCGATAACCCTTAAATAATCGACTTCGTTATCGTTGTTCAAATCTAAATTCGATATTTGTAATTTAGGGTCATTCAATTGTCTTTCAAAATCCTGAAGATTTTTTGAATCGCCAAAGATGGAAGCCACAACTCTTAAATCTAAATTATCGCTGATTTCAGAACTATTTGCGTTTACAATCGTTCTATTTTGGCTTTGCATTTGTGTTCCAAATACTGTAGCAATTGTGGCTAATATTAGTAGTTGAGTTTTCATAAGAAATAAGATTAATTTATTTGTTTTCACACATCCAATTATTGTGCCAATAAATTATAGAGCTAATCATCAATCTTGTCATTTAATTGTAAAATACTTAAATACAGTTAGTTATTTTTTTAAAATTAAACAAAACGAAACTTTTATAAATAAAAAAACCAAGAAACAGACGAAACTATTTCTTGGTTTAAACTCCTCTATTCAGAAAAATAAATTTTTATTTTCTGGCGCCTTTGTTTCTATATTGTTGCAACAATTTTCTATTAAAATCGTCTTCGGCTTTTTTTAATTTTATGATTTTTACCGGAGGCAATATACCTTTTAAATGGGCAATAAATTTTTTCCGAATCTGATATAATTCATCCTCATTATTTTCCATTTGAGCAAGTAAAGCCAAAGCTTCTTTATCGCTCATTTTGTCTAAATCCTCTTCCATTCTTCCTTTAAAGGCTTTCATTTTTTGATGTCTCAATTCAAACTGTTTGTCGTCAAAAGCATTATAAATAGGCCAAAACTTAGTTGCCTCATCCGAAGTCAACGATAATTCATTGGTTATAAATCCAACTTTTAAAGCTCTGATTTGCTCTTTCTTTTCCCCCATTGGATGTTGGGCAAAAGAGTGAATTGAAAATGCTAACATTAGAATTACTACTATTTTGTTTGTTTTCATTTTGTATTAATTTAATAAATATTGTTCTAAATTTTTGTTTGTCGAAAGCTCATTTTCTATTGTCTTATCTTCAATATTGTAATCAACACTCATTTTTTGAATGTCTTCTTCGTCAAGAAGATTTACTAAATCTTCATCTGAAACGCTAGAATGATAGGTAATATAATTTTCTAATGTTGTATCATCAAATTCAGACGATTGACTGTTGAAAAAATTGTAAACCGGAACTGATAATCCAAGAACTACAATAGCTGCAGCAGCATACATCCAAGTTTTTTTTCTAGCAAAAAGCGAAATTACTTTTGATTCCTTCGCAGGGAATTGTTGCATCATTTTTGCCGAAAAATCCTCAAAGTAATTTTCTGGAACAGTAAATCCAGTTTCAATTTTAGGCTCGTTTTCTATTTTGAATGTTTTCATAATATACTTTAGACTCCATTAGAGTCAATAGGTTTAATTTGTGGTGACAAAGGCTTCTATTTTTTTTATTGCGTGATGATAAGATGCTTTTAAAGCTCCCACGGATGTTCCTAGAATCTCTGATATTTCTTCGTATTTTAACTCTTCAAAATATTTCATTTTAAAGACCAATCGCTGCTTTTCGGGTAACAATACGATTGCTTTTTGTAATTTTGTCTGAATTTCGTCTCCATCAAAATATACGTCAGCTTTTAGGTTATCAATGGCTTTATTTTGCAATGTTTCTGATGACATTCCGTGTTTTTTCGCTTTTTGATTTAAAAAAGTCAGAGCCTCATTGGTTGCAATGCGATACATCCAAGAAAATAGTTTGCTTTCACCTTTAAATCGATTCAAATATTGGAATACTTTTACGAATGTATTTTGTAAAACATCATCGGCATCATCGTGGTTTAAAACAATATTACGAATGTGATTATAAAGAGGTTTTTGATATTCCTTCAAGAGTTTTTCAAACGCCTGATTTTGCGTCTTAGGGTTTAATAATTCCTGAATGAATTCCTTTTCTTCTTGCAAAACCTTTATTTATAAGTTAGAATGGAATTAATCAATTAGGTTTAATCACAATTTATAAAATATTAAAACTCAGAAGGAATTTCTTTTTCTTCTTTCGCTTTTGGCACCACCGCTTTTGGCGCCACTTCAGGCGTGGTTTCGGGAGTAATTACGGTTGGTTTAATAACGGCTTTAGGTCGTACAGGATAATAAATTTCAGTAATCCATTTCGAGGGACTATTGATTTCATTTTTTCCAATTGTGAATATTTCTACACGCGAAAAAGCATTATCTACATTTAAATAATTCGCATTAAAGTATTGCTGAGTTTTATCTAATGCTTTAGTAGTATGGGAATAATCACCTGTTAATGTAGTCTTTACAGCTTGAAATGTTTTAAGTGTCTTCGAGGAAATATCGCTTCCTTCCATCAAGAAAATCGGATCCTTGATTGGGATGCAAACGGAGAGTTTTGCCAGTTCTTTAGACGTGTCATAAGTGTGATAAATAACAAATGGTTTGCCACTTATTTTAATGTTATTTTTTCTGCAGAAATCAGTAATTTTCGAAAACACAATACTAGAATTTTTTCCAACTTTCGAAAATTCGCTCGTAAAAGTTTGCGCCAAATAGAAAGTTTCCGGCACATTTACTAAACCATTCACTTTAACCGAATAAGTGTTTATTTCATAATCCAATCTCTTATTTAAATTATTCAAACTCTTTTCGAACATCAAGCCAAAAATTTTCTCCGCTCCACCATTAAAAGCAGTGAGCACTTTAAAGAGGAAATCCATTTTTCCTTTTGCTTTCCAAGATACTTTTGTTCCTCCTAAAGTATCTTTAAAACGCATAGAAATGTCCGCCGAATTGCCCTTAAAGTTCATGATTTGAACAATACTGTCGGCCTCTTTTACATTTATTGTTTGCAGATCGCCATCACCTTGCTTTCCTTCCCATGAGCAAGAACTTCCTTTACCAGCACTATTTGGAGAGACCGTAATATTTATGAGAGAATCTTCTACTGCTAAGGAGTTCCAATCACCCCAATTTTTATAATCATTGACATAATTATATATAGATGATTTTGGCGAGTGGATAATTTTACTTCTTTCTACCGTGAAACTGCCTTTTTGAGTTGCAATAAAAATGGATAAGGCTACAAAACTAAGTAATAATAAAAGAAAGAGGTATTTTATAATTCTCATAATAAACGGTTTAATTTCTTTGTAAAGTTAGAAATTTTATCCATATGTTTAACTGACATAAAAGTATAAAATATATTTTCGCAATCATGTAGATAGATTTAGAAGCAACTATGATTTTTTTTTGAAATTAAATACCAATATATCAAAAAGTTGCATTAGCAGGAAAGTCCTATCAAAAGTTATGATAAATTTTGTATCCTTTAACTTCCTTTCCAAAATAGTAATGATTTTTGTGTTATGTTTAAAGATTTCCTATATTTGTTTACTATTATTTATAAAATAACTAAATATCTTTAATGATGAAATTATTTAAAATTGCTGGTGTTGTTATGGCGATTGGATTGTCTTTTGTTTCTAATGCACAAATTAAACCTTCTGATGTAAAAACAACTAAAGAAGCGCCTTTTGATTATGTTGTTGAGCAATTTGCCGACATAAAAGTGTTGCGTTACCAAATTCCAGGTTGGGAAAATTTAACGCTAAAAGAACAAAAATTAGTCTATTATTTGACTCAAGCCGGCTATTCTGGTCGCGATATAGGTTGGGATCAACATTATAAATACAATCTAAAAATTAGAAAAGCCCTTGAGAATATTTATGTAAACTATAAAGGAGACAAAATTTCCCAAGACTGGAAAAATTTCGAAATTTATCTTAAAAGAGTATGGTTTGCCAACGGTATTCACCATCATTATTCGAATGATAAAATTAAACCCGCTTTTTCTTCAGCCTATTTTGATGTTTTAATGAAAGCTACAAACACTAGCTTATCACCCGCAATTGTTGCTGTTCTATTTAATGATGCCGACGCTAAGAAAGTAAATCTTGATGAATCAAAAGGATTGCTAGAAGGTTCAGCCATTAATTTTTATGACAAAGGAATCACTGCAAAAGAAGTGGAAGCATTTTATGCCAAGAAAACAAGTCCAGATCCTAAAAAACCATATTCCTTCGGTTTGAATTCGAAATTAGTTCGCAATTCTAAAGGACAATTACAAGAGAAAGTTTGGAAAAGTGGTGGGATGTATGGTGCTGCTATCGACAAAATTGTTTATTGGTTGGCAAAAGCAAAAAGCGTCGCCGAAAACAAGGCACAAGGCGATGCCATTGGATTGCTTATCAGCTATTACAAAACCGGAAGTTTAAAAACTTGGGACGATTACAACATTGCTTGGTCACAAGCAACGGAGGGAAATATTGACTACATCAACAGTTTTATCGAAGTATACAGTGATCCATTAGGATACAGAGGATCGTATGAAAGCATTGTTCAAATCAAAGATTTTGATATGTCTAAAAAGATGGAAGTGATTTCTAAAAATGCCCAATGGTTTGAAGATAATTCTCCTTTACTTCCTGAAAATAAAAAGAAAAACGTAGTTGGTGTATCGTATAAAACGGTTGTCGTTGCTGGTGAATCTGGCGATTCTTCT
The DNA here is from genome assembly GCA_010365135.1 of Flavobacterium sp. Lineage (GTDB taxonomy): Bacteria > Bacteroidota > Bacteroidia > Flavobacteriales > Flavobacteriaceae > Flavobacterium. The sequence continues at coordinate 8,945 of JAAFGY010000091.1, read as the reverse complement.
CCTGCGACTCCAATTGGTGTCAACCTTCCAAATGCAGATTGGATTCGAGCCGCACACGGTTCTAAATCAGTTTCCTTAGGCAATATTATTGATTCGTATAATAAAGCTGGCGGAAAAGGAAGATTACAAGAATTTGCAAATGATGATGTAGAAATTGTTTTAGCCGAAAAATACGCTGAATTAGGAGATAAAATGCATACTGCATTGCACGAAGTTATTGGTCACGCTTCGGGACAAATTAATCCTGGAGTGGGAACACCAAAGGAAACCTTGAAAAGTTATGCTTCGACTCTAGAAGAAGGAAGAGCTGATTTAGTAGGATTGTATTATGTTTATAGTCCAAAACTACAAGAACTTGGTTTGGTCGATGACTGGCAAAAGCTAGGAATGGAATCCTATGATAGTTACATCCGAAATGGATTAATGACTCAATTAATTCGATTGGAACCAGGTGCTAATATTGAAGAAGCTCACATGAGAAACCGTCAGTTTATAAGTGCTTGGGTTTTCGAAAAAGGGAAAAAAGACAACGTAATTGAGAAATTGACTCGTAACGGAAAAACCTATTTCAATATTACTGATTACGACAAACTTCACGAATTATTTGGACAATTGTTGCGTGAAATTCAACGAATAAAATCCGAAGGTGATTATGAAGCTGGAAAAGCTTTGGTTGAAAATTATGGTGTAAAAGTCGATCAAAAAATTCACACAGAAGTATTGGAACGCAACAAACAATTTACATCCGCGCCATACAGTGGTTTTGTAAATCCAGTTTTGGTTCCAAAATTAGACAAAAAAGGAAACATCATTTCGATACAAGTAACGCAACCCAAATCATTTGCGGAACAAATGTTGAAATATTCTAAAACTTATGGTTTTTTGCCTTTGGAAAACTAGAAAAATAAATCACTTATGTAAAAAAGGATGTCTTTGATGGACATCCTTTTATTTTAAATTCAGTCCCTTCACACTATTTGAGGGGATTTTTTATTCCAGCAATTTATCGTTTAAAAAATATCTTGATCAAAAATAAGATAGATATAAAGATGATGAACCCAATCAGAATCTTATAATTTCCTTTATAAAAAGTTTGATGCAGCTTCGCATCTTTTCGGTAGGCATAAATCATTGCGATAACAAAAGCAATAAAAAAAACAGCTGCAAATGCCAATTGTCCTGAACTAAACATAGTTTGAAATATTTTGAGCAAATTTATGAATTTGTTTAGTAAAAGTTACTAATTTGCCACTTCATTTAACCAAATAAATTTATGCAAAAACAAATCAACGCCGTTAAGGAATTTCATACCGCATTTAAAATTGGTCACAGTGATCATCTAAGAGCCGATTTGGGCGAAATCAAAAACACGCTGCGTTACAATTTGATGAAAGAAGAAAACGAGGAATATCTGGAGGCGGTTCAGAATAATGATTTAGTAGAAATCGCGGATGCTTTGGGCGATATGATGTATATTCTTTGCGGAACAATTATAGAACACGGTTTGCAACATAAAATCGAAGAAGTTTTCGATGAAATTCAACGTTCCAATATGAGTAAACTAGGAGAAGATGGACATCCCATTTATCGCGAAGACGGAAAAGTGATGAAAGGCCCGAATTATTTCAAACCCGATTTTTCCAAGATACTGAAGTAGTGATGTTCGTTTTTCAATGTTATGTGGGTGAAAAAAAAGAGCGATTTTCGTATATGAAAATCGCTCTTTATTTTTTTAGTTTTAAACAGTGATCACTAAAACCGATCACGGGCTAACTAAACTTTAACTGTCCAACCAAAAGTATCTTCAGCTAATTTATGTTGGATGTTTGTCAATTCTTCTTTCAGTTGTAACGCAATTGAATTTTCGATTTTTGGTAATTCATAATACACATCTTGAAATGAGAATCCAACAATTGGGTTCACAACAGCGGCTGTTCCTGCTCCAAAAATTTCTTTCAAGCTACCATTTTTAGCACCTTCAACTAGTTCTGAAACTAAAACCGGACGAACTTCTACTGTTATACCTTCACGTTTTGCCATATCAATAAGGCTTTTTCTAGTCACACCATCTAGAATTCTTTCGCTAGTTGGAGCAGTATATAAAGTATCGTTTATTCTGAAAAACACATTCATGGTTCCCGCTTCTTCCAGTTTGGTATGCGTGGCATCATCGGTCCAAATCACTTGTTGGAACCCTGCTTTATTGGCTAAGTTAGTTGGATAAAATTGCGCAGCATAATTTCCTGCGGCTTTGGCAGCACCAATTCCACCGTTTGCAGCTCTACTGAAATGCTCGGCAATCAACACTTTTACTTCGCCAGAATAATATGCTTTTGCAGGCGATAAAAGAATCATAAATTTGTAATCATCTGATGGATTTGCAATCACTCCAGTTCCGGTAGCAATCATAAAAGGACGAATATACATCGTGTTACCTTTTCCTTTTTTAATCCAAGCTTCGTCTAATTGCAACAATTGTTTCAATCCTTCCATAAAGATTTCTTCAGGTACTTCGGGCATTGCCATTCTGGTTGCCGAATTATTAAAACGGTGGTAATTTTCATCGGGCCTAAACAACCACAAATCATTATTGTCATCTTTGTATGCTTTCATTCCTTCGAAAATGGCTTGGCCATAATGAAAAACTTTGGCCGACGGATCCAATAAAAATGGAGCATAAGGTTTGATAATTGGTTTTTGCCATTCGCCATTTTTGAAATCACATTCAAATAAATGATCGGTAAAAACTTCGCCAAAATGCAAATTATCAAAATCTACATCCTTAATTTTTGAAGTTGCGGCTTTTATTATTTCAATTTTGTTGGTTTGTGTTGCACTCATAATTGGTTAATTCTATTTAAAATATTATATAAAAAGTAAGATGATGGTAAACAATTTACGCTTTGCAAAATTAAATAAAAATCATCAAATTGCTTATGAAAAAACCATTAATTATAGCATTTAACTGAGATTTACTTATATTCCAAAAAAAGCAAAAAAAGGCGCGTTAATTTTTATGAAAAATATATTAAATTAGAGTTAATGATGGTTCAATCTAAATTGGATTTGTTAAATTTGAACAATCAATTGCAGCATAAAAGCTTATAATACTCCTTATTATTTTGAAAAGAGAAATTATTCAAACACAAGACGGTTCAACAACGATTCATCTTATGGACTGGAATGAATGTTATCATTCAAAATTTGGAGCCATTCAGGAAGCCCAACATGTTTTTATTAAAAACGGACTTTCCTTATTCGAAAACAAAACCATTTCCATTTTGGAAATTGGATTTGGAACGGGGTTGAATGCATTTATTACTTTTTTGGAATCGAAAAAAATGCATCAAACTATTGATTATTTTGGAGTAGAAGCGTTTCCAATTACAGCTGATGAAGTGTTGTCTATGAATTATGTTTCGGAATTAAATGCTGAAACCGAAGGCGCAGTTTTCGAAGAAATGCATCAATGCAATTGGGAAGAACAAATTGTTTTGAGAAAAGATTTTTTATTTACAAAAAGAAAACAATTTTTTGTCGACATCGATGATTTAGAAAAGTATGATTTGATTTATTTTGATGCGTTCGGTTACACTGTTCAGCCTGAATTGTGGAGCACCGCAATTTTTCAAAAAATGTATAATGCACTAAAAATAAATGGAATTTTAGTTACGTATGCGGCTCGCGGAGTTGTAAAACGAAGTATGAAAGAAGTGGGTTTTACTGTTGAAAAACTCGACGGACCTCCTGGAAAAAGAGAAATGTTTCGGGCACGAAAAGAGTAGTTTTTTTATTTCAAAAATATTTTTTTAGTACATTAAAAAATTCTCATTCTTCGTTTTTTGGATCGTACTATTTTTTTAAATAGTATTATTTTTACATAGCTTAAAGATTAACTTAATATTCTTAAATTTATATGTCTAAAGTAATGTATGAATATACAAAGTCAGTACTCGAAAGAGTCAGTTTTGATCCCGTACTTTTCTGTAAAGAATTAGAAAAAGCAATAAAGGCTTTGTTGCCCTACGAAATTGAGTTATTGCGAGAATGGCTTTTAGACTTTATTGTCGAAAAACCTGAATTAAAACAATGTTTGATTATTGTAAACCACTAAAAAAAAAAAGAACCTATCGGTTCTTTTTTTATGGTAAGTCGGCAATTTTCTTCTAGTCATTTAACTTAAGTTATTTCTTGTTTATTGCATGAAAATTGACTTATAATCGCTGTTTTTTGTGCTTAATCGATTAATTTTAACTGATTTGTGTAAATTTGTATTATATTTAAAAAGAAGTTCAATTTAGTATTACTTCAAAATCCAATAATTATGCCATATAGAATGATATACGACCACACGAAAATTGTACTTGAAAAAGTAAGCAGTGATCCTTCACATTTTTGTAAGGAATTGAGAAAAGCAAATAAAAATTTGTTGCCTTATGAAATAGAACAATTAAGAACTTGGCTGGAACATTTTACAACAGGAAAGCCAGAACTTCAGCAGTATTTAAGCATAATGAATTAGTAAATATAAAAAAGGAGTCTATCGACTCTTTTTTTATTTCTTTGGAATTGGACTGATTATTTGAACATTTTGAAAAGCAATTGCTCCTTTTACAATTCCTGAAATGGTATTTCTAAGTGCATCAATAATATGGATTTTCAATTCGCTTTTTGGATAAATTAAACTCACTTCTCGAGCCGGTTTCGGTTCTTTAAAATGTCTCAATTTTGATTTATCTTTTTCATTTAAATCCAAAGTGTGCAAGTAGGGAAGTAGCGTCGTTCCTAATCCTTCATCAGCTAGTTTTATTAAGGTTTCAAAGCTGCCGCTTTCGAGTTGAAATGAATTTCTAGAAGATGGATCTTGGTTTTTGCATAGATTTAAAATCCCATCCCGGAAACAGTGTCCATCTTGAAGCAACAAAATATCTTCTATATTTAAATCGGAAACTTCTATTTCGTTTTTTTGTGAAATGGCAAAATTTTCAGGAATGTATGCTACAAACGGCTCGTAATACAAAACAATTTCCTTGATTTTTTCGTCCTCCAATGGTGTTGCTGCTATGGCTGCATCGAGATGCCCGTTTTTTAATCTTGTGATAATTTCGCTCGTATTCAACTCTTCGATAATGAGTTTTATTTTTGGGTATTTTTTAATAAAATTATTCAAAAACATGGGCAAAAGCGTGGGCATAATCGTTGGAATTATTCCAATACGGAATTCTCCACCGATAAATCCTTTTTGGAATTCTACAATGTCTTTTATTTTCCCCGCTTCATTAACAATATTCTTGGCTTGTTCTACGATTTTTTGTCCAATAGCTGTCAGTTGAATGGGTTTTTTACTTCTGTCAAAAATCAAAATATTGAGTTCTTCTTCTATTTTTTGAATTTGCATGCTTAATGTGGGTTGAGTCACGAAACATTTTTCGGCAGCAAGTGTAAAATTTTTATGTTCGGCCACAGCCAGGACGTATTGTAGTTGAGTAATTGTCATTGTATAGCATTTTTTGATGCAAATATAAAAACAATCAATTTAATTTATAGTATGGAAGCTTTGTTATTTTCTAAATTTGTTTAAATTATAAAAACAAATAAATTATGAAAATGAATAGTATTGGATTACCGAGTGCAGCTGCCGAAGTATTGGCAACAGAATTGAATGTTTTATTAGCTAATTTTCAAATTTATTATCAAAATTTGAGAGGTTTGCATTGGAATATTCGTGGAAAACGTTTTTTCGATTTGCATTTAAAGTTTGAAGAATTGTACAACGACAGTCAATTGAAAATTGATTTACTTGCCGAACGAGTTTTGACTTTAGACGGCGTTCCGCTTCACACATTCGAGGATTACTTAAAGAATAATCAACTAGAAATTGGCAAAAATATCCATAAAGATGAAAAAGCCATTGAATTAATTGTTGCGTCATTGGCAAAATTACTTACGATTGAAAGAGTAATCCTAAAAAAATCGGGAGAAATTGAAGATGAGGGAACTAACGCGATGATGAGCGATTTCATTGCTGAACAAGAAAAAACAATTTGGATGTTGAAAGCTTGGCAACAAGAATAATTGCATCAATCATAATTTTCTTTTGGTTTGAATATTGAATATATTTTCTATTTTTGATAAATATATTTAAATTATGGAACAAATCGATTTCTACAAAAAGATATTAGATAATAACAAAAAGTGGGTTGAGGATTCATTAGCAGATGACCCCAATTTTTTTCAAGATTTAGCGAAACAGCAAACGCCTCCTTTGTTGTGGATTGGCTGTTCTGATAGCAGAGTTCCAGCAAATGAAATAGTTGGAGCAAAGCCTGGAGATGTTTTTGTACACAGAAATATTGCCAATATGGTTGTTCATAGTGATATGAATATGTTGAGTGTTTTGGATTATGCAGTAAATGTTTTGAAGGTAAAACACGTCATTGTTTGCGGACATTATGGTTGTGGTGGAGTGCAAGCTGCAATGACTAATCAGTCGATTGGGATTATTGATAACTGGATTCGCCATATTAAAGATGTGTATCGTTTGCATCATGATTTTTTAGATGCTATAAAGGATGAAAACGAGCGTTTCAATGCTTTTGTAGAAGTCAATGTGAAAGAACAAGTATTCGATTTGGCGAAAACGTCTATCGTTCAGTCTGCTTGGAAAAATGGACAAGATTTAACGCTACACGGTTGGGCTTATGGATTGAATTCGGGTTTTGTAACCGATTTAGATGTTAATATAAGTTCCGATGTCGATTTAGATGAAGTATACCAATTGAAGTTTTAATTGAATTTTACACCAATACTATAAAACTGCTTTCGGGCAGTTTTTTTTGTTTGTCTAAAAAAATTATTCTTCCTCTTGAAGATTTTCATTGAACGATGACGGTAGTAGCGTGGGTATAAATTTGATGAAAATAGGAAGCAATAAACTGCCTCCAGGCAATAAAAATATAGCTAAGGAAGGAACAGTTTTACAAATGTCCAGCAATTGTTTCCTTACTTTCTTCTTTTCTTTTTCATTTAAATCTCTTCGGGTGGAATAGGCGAGGAGCAACATCAATTCTTTGCTTTCGAGGATTTCCTTTACCAATCTATTTTTGTTACGGGTGATCAATTTTACTACTGTTTGCGTGGTCTGGTCGTAAAAATGTTTGACCGGATTGGAGTAGTTGAAATGCGGGATTTCTTTCTTGTATTTAGCAATAAAATCATCTGTTTTGGCTATGCTTTCGGTAACAAAATCATCGGGAACTTCGATAAGTTCGGCCAATTTGTATAGAAAATAGGCTTCATTTTTTTCGATAATTCCATCGCTCCACAATGCCATTCCAGCCATATCTACTAAATATTGTTTTTCTAATATGTTGGTGAAATAATCTAACTTTAATTCATCCATCCCAAAACTTTGAGATTGTATATTTATTTTTGAAAATTTGCTGTATCGAACGGAAGATTCAAAAAGCTTAATTACTAAATCGTCGTATTTTGATTTATTAGATTTGATTTTTAATGCTAATGAAACAATGCTTACGATAGCTTGTTCTAATTTTTTTAGGTATTTATCGGGAATTGTTCCGTGGATCAAGTATTGGCGAAAAGCTAGAACGTCGATAAAAAGCAAAGCATTGGTCACAATATGCGAAAAGTTTTTGCTAATGATATCGACATTAGTTTGCACTCGGCTGTCTATAATTTTTTCTAAATTTAGCGAAGGCGAAATGTCCGGTAACACTATTTTGAACCAATTGAATCCTTGTGGATCCATTTCGTTATAAAAAGCCCCTGCTTTTAAAATAAAATCTTCAGGATTATTTTCGTCTGTAGTAAGTTCATAAATACCATATAAAGTATTGAGTAAGGCTATTTTAGAAACCTCATTTTCGAGCCAACCTTTAGTTAATATAGAAACAGGTGTGTTAAACGAAACAATGTGTCCGTAAATGAATCCAGTTTCCCTTAAATTATAGTAAAATTGAGTTTGATTCTTCTCGGCAGAAGAAAAAACTGCGCTTTGCTTTAGAAAATATTTGTTTATCCAACCGTGTGTCGAAGGGTTAATCATTGGTTTATTTTGAATTGCAAAGCTAGGTCTTTTTGTGAGTTTGTTGTAAAATTATTCCCTTGATTTTTTATTTTGGCTACAAAACTTTATAATTTCCGCAATTCTATTCTGGCGAGTTTCTTGTCTTTTGGATTGGTTGAGCCAATACAGATAGCTTTTTCGATAGGAAGGACTGAAATTTTGATAGTTAGTAAAAGCGATTTCATTATGTTTGAAAGCTAATTGCAAGTCTTCAGGAATCATTAAATCCTCGACTGAATCAAGGGAAATCCACGAGCCATTTTGCTTGGCAATTGCAATTTTGGTTAATCCACTTTCGTGAATGAGATTCTCTTTGAGTAGTTTTTCGATGTAGGTTTTGTTGAGTTTACTCCAAACGCTTTTGTCTTTTCGGGGCGAGAAAACTTGTTTACGGCGTTCTTCATCTATTTTTTTAACTGTAGAATCAATCCAACCGTAGCAAATGGCGACCTGAACGGCTTCTTCCCAACGCATGCTTTCCATTGCGCTACCCACTTTGTAGAAAATCAGACAAATGCCTGTTGATGTTGCATGGTTTTCATGCAACCATTCTCGCCATTCTTGGGCATTTTTGAAATAGTGATGTTCTTTTTTGTCCAAATATTTTGAGGTAAAGGATTTTTGATTGTAGATTAACGATTCTTGATTTTAGATTTGGTGTTAGTAAATTAAAATGCCTCGGTTTTATGTGACTCGCACATCTGAAATCAAGAATCGTTAATCAAAAATCTGCAATAATTTTTATTATTTTATAATTGCTGAACAAGCTACTCTTGCTCCTGCATTTCCGGCTGGTTGTGAAGTAAAATCGTCGGCCCCTTGATGTACTATTAATCCTTTTCCGAGGATGTTTTTG
>JAAFGY010000090.1 GCA_010365135.1 Flavobacterium sp. | reverse complement strand
TACGGGTAACTCCAAAATCTCCTTTGGTTAATGTCCCTGTTTTATCAAAAAGTAAAACAGAGATTTTTCTTGATTCTTCAAATGCCGTCCTGTTGCGAATCAGCAATCCGTTTTGGGCAGAAACTGCCGTGGATATTGCAACAACTAAAGGAATAGCAAGACCTAAGGCGTGTGGGCAGGCAATAACCATTACCGTAACCATTCGTTCCAAAGCATATACAAATGGAAAACCTAAAATCAACCAAACCGCCAATGTTCCAAAACCAATAGCCAAAGCAATATAGGTTAGCCATTTTGCAGCTCTATCCGAGAGGTTCTGCATTTTGGACTTGGTTTTCTGCGCTTCTTCAACCATGGTGATAACCTTGTTGAGATAACTGTCTTTTCCTGTATGTTCAACCTTTACCCTTAAAGTACTATTACCATTTACCGAACCACCAATTACTTTATCTTCTGTATCTTTTTTAACAGGTTTGGATTCTCCGGTTAGCATAGATTCATTCAAATAACTGGAGCCTTCAACTATAATTCCGTCAGCAGGAACTTTCTCTCCCGGTTTTACTAATATCACATCATCTTTTAACAAATTTTCGAGTGAAATATCTTCAATTGTATCACCTTTTACTCTATGCGCTTCAGCTGGCATCATACTTACTAAAAGTTGCAATGCTTTTGATGCACCAAGAACACTCTTCATTTCAATCCAGTGCCCAACGAGCATAATGGCGATTAGTGTTGCCAGTTCCCAGAAAAAGTCAACTCCTTTTAAACCAAAAACGGTAGCAGAACTATAGAAATAGGCTACTGTAATTGCCATAGAAATAAGGGTCATCATTCCCGGAGCACCCTTTTTTATTTCAGCCCAAAATCCTTTTAAAAATGGCCAACCACCATAGAAATACACAATAGAGGACAATGCAAAAAGAATATAGGAATTGCCGGGAAGCAAAAATTCATAACCAAAAAATTCCTGAATCATTGGCGAAAAGAATAGTATTGGGAAGGTTAGTACCAGGGTTACCCAAAACCGTTTCCTGAAGTCGGCAATCATCATCTTATGATGGTCATGGCCTGCCATTCCCATAGGTACATTCCCATCATGCCCGGAATGTCCCATCTTTGAGTGATCCTTTTTGGAGTGATCTTCTTTTTTGGGTTTCATCTTTGATTGATCCATTTTAGAATGATTCATTTCTTCGTGTTTGTGATCTTCGTGATTTTCCATTATAGTATTATTTAAGTCTTATCGTAATTTTTTTCTCATTGCTTCAGAAATATTTTCGGCATATACCCCGTAAGCATCTACCAGAAGACCCTTAATTCCATTTATAGATGAAATGGCATATAGAATGCTATTATCATCGGTACTGCTCATCCCTTCAAAGCGATATGTCTCATCTACCTTAAAATCTTCAGGCTGGATCTCAATTTTCATCGAAGCACATTCCAAGCATTCGGGCTCCAAGTTGAAATCATAGGTATATCCTCTTTGTTGGAGATCGTTTATGGCTTCGGAAAGTGTATCATAATTTTTCATCTTTCTCTTTATTTATAGGTCATTGTAAAATAACTGCCATCTTCTTCAGTAAATTTCTGAAAGGATAATAAACCGTTATTGCTTAATTTTTCACTCACGGAATAATTGAGTTGTTTAATCCTAATTCCCAAAGCATAGGCCTTGATGTTAATTTTCGATTTAATAATGTTACTTTTTTGACCAACATCCAATTCACGGTCATAAATCTTTATATTGCTTTTTGAACCAAAAAAGTTCAACAAGCCAGAATCAAAACTCATTTGCAGTTCAATATCCTCTAGGTTATCTAAATCGTACAGCTCTTTAAAATTTTTTGAGGTGGTGCTGATTGCAGTTTTTTTTGATTTAGGATTGGAAAACGGAAATGCCATTATCATAATACTGGCTTCATCTGGTTTGCAACGATAGGTTGTGGTATATGTATCGGTAGAGTTTTTATCTTTATCGAATAATTCTGTGATTACCTCAATTTCATAATATCCTTTTATCTGAACGATTTTTCCGGCTTCAAAGGTTTGCTTGTTTAAAAAAGCACCTTTTTCATCATAATTCTCCCGAACCATAAATCTGCCTGATATTTGCCCAATGAGCATTTCAGTCTGTCCATTCATCGTAAGGTTGAATAGTATAAAAAACAGTATTAAACTTTGCTTTCTCATATATGCTGCATTAAATTATTTACCTCTTTCGCTATAATATCGCTCAAATTAATAGAGTTTGAAGGATGTGGAATGTTATCTTTTTGCGCTATCACATCTACTTCGTATTGCACACAATTACCTTGAACAATGACTCCTACATTTGTTTTAAAGCCTTCTTGTTCCATTATTTTGCCCACTAATTTTTCAAAAGGAAAACCAGAAGGCCCTAATTGCATCAGGGCTTTTTTAAGTTTGTATTTTGAAGCACTTACTCTAGACTTGCCTTTTAGCATCTTGAAAGCCAATTGATAGATTTTGTTGGTGGTCATTCCTTCTTCAATCTACTCCTGCACCTTACGGGCTATATCCTGAATAAGCGCCTCATCTGCCCGCGAGCGCCGCAGGGAGTTGATGAGTTTACCTACATCTAAAGCTTCGTACTCACCGGAATATTTTTTTATTAGACCTGATTTATTCATCGTTACACTTTAATAGTCATCACCGGCAATTCGGAATGATTGGTTACACCCTCAGCGATATTCTTGGAGAAAAGGCTTAAAAAACCTGTATGTCCGTGGGTACACATTGCGATCAAATCGGCATCTTTATACTTTAAAAAATTGTTTATACCTGTTTCTACATCAGTTTCGTTATATACATTCATTGAGTACTTGTCTAAATCAGGAAATTTTTTCAGGAACTCCTTGAGGGGGTTTAAACCTTGATTAATACTGTTAAAATCAGTCTGTGTGTTGACCCTCAATAAGTGGATATGCGCACCGCATTTTTCAGCAATCGAAATAACCTGCTTAAATGCTTCATTCACATCTTCCAGAAAATCCGAAACAAAAACGATATCCTTGAAAGGAAAGGACACTTCTTTGTCCTTGACCACAATTACTGGTACATCAGCTTTTCTCACGATTTTATCCACGTTGCTTCCCTGTAACTCACGTACACCACCTTTGGTACCGCTACTTCCGGTAACTATAAAATCGTGATGAAAATGACCGGAATGGTCCAAAATATTGGCCTGGCCTCCATTATATTCTAAAAAAATCCTGCATTCAAGACCTTGTCGTTCTGCTTTTTTCTCCAGTTCCCTCAGGTCGGCTTTAACACTCCCTATTTGTTTCACTGTTTCAGGATACCGCTTTTCCTTTTGCTTATCTAAATTTACCCAATCGACAGGGGTATTTATCAAGTGGAAAAAATGGATTTCAGAATTATAAAGCTTCGCCATTTTAATTCCGAGTTCTGCTGCTTTATTGCAGTTTTCTGAAAAGTCTGTGGGTACGAGTATGTTTTTCATAGCTTATTGATTTTTAGTTTTTACTTTTAATTGACTTCATTGCCTGAAACTATTTCCTTTTCAAAACAGTCCAGGTTATAGATGCTGGTTTCTGCTATATTGGTCAAAGCTGTTTCTGTCAAAAAAAAGCCTGGTGATCTGAAAAAGCGAGCAATCCTTTAAACGTTCCATCGTCGCCAATAGCAATCAGGGCATTTATATTATTTTCCTGAAGGTGCTTCAATGCCAGTTGCCTGCCTTCTAAGGTTAGAAATAGTTGACTTCTGGCAGTCCTTAGTAATGTTCCGCCCCTGTGGACCATTTTTTGTAAGTGATTGATATTAAGAGTTAAAAAATCACCATCAATCATTCTTTTGTAGCCTTTACGAATTCCAGTTATTTTTATTCCATTTGCTTCTGCAGCTATTACGTGTAACGCAGCGTTCATCCCAGGGCTATCCCCTCCAGATGTAAAAACCCCCTATATGTTTAATTTTATTAGTGTTCATCTGATAGTACCGTTGGTAAATATTCTTCCGAGTAGCTAAAATTCTGAATGTTTTGCCACACGAAATCTGCTTCTTTAAGAAAAAATTGATGGTCTCCTTCTGAAGAGATTAAAACCTTTGCATTTTTAAATACCAATGATAATTTTAAGGCATTCTCAAAAGGTGCTGTGGTATCTTTTTTTCCGTGGAGGAAGAGTACCTCTTTATCTATTATACCGTTTGCAATGCTGAATAAATCTGTTTTAAGAATTACTTCGGTCAGCGAATAATAATAACTCTGCCAATGATGTTTTTTTGCATCTTCATAAACATCGGCCGTTAGGTTATCTGGTTTAAATGCACGCGACATAAAAATGGGATGGATCATACAGATATATTTGGAAAACTTGCTTGCTGAAATTCTATCCACAAAGGAATGTGTGGACATACTTTGCTTAAATTCTTCGGCATCTTTGTAAACAGGGATGCTTATAAAAACTCCGGCTTTAAACCAGTTTGGGTGTTTTTCCAATAAAGCCAATGAAATTATAGCGCCCATTGAATGTCCGCAAATGATTGTTTTTCCATCATTGAACCCTTCCTTATTTAAAACCAAGTCCAAAGCTTGTAGTTGAACTGAAATGGAATAATCACTTTTTGGTTTTGGTGAATCACCAAAACCTAGAAGGTCTACCAAAAGAAGGCTATGTGTTGTTGTGATGTTAACCATATCACGCTTCCAATAATTCAATGACCCTGTTAAACCGTGCAGTAATACGATTTTCTGTTCTCCAGTGCCAATAATTTCATAGTTCAATAGCGTTGTATCTGGATTATAATCAGGTTGCTTACTGATTTTGTAATGTTGATAACCCGCAATAGCAAGTATTGGGAAAATTATAAGGATTGTAATAATTAAAAGGATCATTTTTTATTTTTTAAATTAGCTAATAATTTAAAAATCTAGGCAATATTAATTTTATCATCCAGATATACACTTTGTACTAGATTGAGTAATTCCAAACCTTCTTTAAAAGGCTTTTGAAACGCCTTTCGTCCCATTATCAAACCAGAACCTCCAGCTCTTTTATTGATGACAGCAGTTGTCACCGCTTCGGTCAAATCTGATTCGCCTTTTGACCCACCACCAGAATTGATCAACCCAATTTTACCCATATAAGAATTTGCTACCTGTAATCTACATAGGTCAATAGGATGGTCTGTGGTCAATGTTTCATACATGTCATCATCATATTTTCCAAATCCTATTTCCTTAAAACCAAAATTATTGGTTGGTAATTTTTGCTTGATGATATCTGCCTGAATGGTAACGCCTAAATAATTTGCCTGCCCGGTCAGATCAGCGGCTGCGTGATAATCTTTTTTAGCTGTTTTAAATGAATCGTTACGGGTATAACACCACAGGATGGTTGCCATCCCGAGATTATGTGCTTCTTCAAATGCTTCAGCTATTTCTTTTAATTGCCGATCACTTTCTTTCGACCCAAAATAAACAGTTGCTCCAACCGCAACAGCACCTATATTCCAGGCCTCTTTAACGGTCCCGAATAAAATCTGGTCGTATGTATTGGGATAAGTAAGGAGCTCATTGTGATTGATTTTGACGATAAACGGAATTTTATGGGCATATTTCCTGGCATTGAGCCCAAGAACGCCAAACGTTGATGCCACAGCATTGCAACCAGCTTCGACAGCAAGTTTTATAATATTTTCCGGGTCAAAATAATCCGGGTTTTTATAGAATGAAAAGGCTGCGCTATGCTCAACCCCTTGATCTACGGGTAGGATGCTAAGGTAGCCTGTTCCTCCCAAATTCCCGTGGTTGTACAACTGGGCAAGGCTTCGAAGTACCTGTGGATTTCTATTGCTGTTGGCAAATACAGTATTTATACTATCAGCATTTGGAAAATGCAACCCATCTTTGATAATTTTTTCGCAAACGTGATCCAAATAAAAATCAGCTTTGTTTCCCAGGTTTTGTATTATGTTTTCATATGTATTCATAATTCGTTTTTTTTGCTTCACTTTATTAGTTTCTCATTTTTTACATGGAAGTATTTTACAATATCCTTCCATAGTTCAGTCACCTTAATATCATTGAACCCAGCTTTTATCAGATTCTGTTTGGTTCTACGGTTAATGTTAGAACCCATGATATTTAGTGGTATGAAATTGAACCAATCCATTAGTGTCCCCAGCATTTTGTCATTACTTCTAACGTGTTCCAACATGACGAGCTGGCCATCTGGTTTTAGAACTCTTTTAATCTCCTTTAGACCTTTTACAGGATCTGGAACAGAACAGAATACACAACTTGTAATCACAGTATCGAAAGTGTCATCTTCAAAGTCCATATTTTGTACATCCATTTCTAAAAAATTCACATTTGGCAAGCTGTTCTTATGTTTTTCGATCGCTTTATCAAGCATATTTTTACTAAAGTCAATGGCTGTTAAACTTATATCTTTAGCATAGTACGGAAGGTTTTTACCAGTGCCGACTCCAATTTCAAGCGTCTTACCGTTTACCTGCCGGACCAGTTCTTTTCGCCATTTATCAAAACCACTTGTCCCCATTGGTTTTTCCAATAAGTCAAAATATTTAGCTATTCTATCGTAACGCTTTTTTATTTTTCCATTAGTGTCCATTCGTGTTTCTTTATAAAATAGATAAACTTTGATTTGTTTTCAAAATAGATTTTGAGGCGTCTTTTTCTATTCCTGTAAGTGCTCTAATTGCATCTATGGTTTCCGGAATAACAATGGCCTGATTATCTACCACGTATGCGTAAAAAAGTTCATCTCCAACTACTTTAAGCATATCTTCCCAAAGGGCTACTTCGTACATATCCCCCCAAGGCCTTCCCATATCCAGAAACATTTCCTTAATGGTATTGTTGGAAACCAGCCCCTGGTCATAATGGATCATTTTAATTCGCGTGGATGTTTTGAATGCTTCCAAAACTTCTTCTTTGGAAGCCTTTTTCTTCAGCTTTACATTCCAATAATGCATATGGCTTAAGGTTTCAGGCACTTTAACTGCGGAAGTGATTACATCCAATTCGGGATCGACACTTTGGGCATCGGGTCCTTGATGGCTTGGAATTTCCCTTTCGGGAACCATAGTGTTCATAATACCGCCTAAATGGCTTTCCCAAGGATCTGTGGCTCTTCGTAGAAGTGTACCTCTAGCATAATCCAACAAATCGGCCCTTTTTAAAGCAGTCAACGTTCTTAAGATAGAGGTCGTGTTACAGGAAACAACCCTTGTAGCACCTAAATTTAAAGCTGAAACATAATTGTTTTCGGCACTAAAGGAATGCCCGGTTGTTTCGTGTTTTTCACCTCCTTGCACAATAAACTTTATTCCCTGATTTTTGTAGAGTTCCACATTTTTTGCCGCTATCTCTTTAGGAGTGCAATCCACAACAAGATCCACTTTAGCAAGAAGTTCTGACATTCCACCCGTTATCGAAATTCCAGACGCAAACATTTCCTTTTCGGCTTCAGGAGTAGCTGCGTAAATATCATAGCTTTTTCTCACGGCATTTTGAATGCGCCAATCACTTATGATATCGCAAACGCCTATTAGCTCCATGTCGTCTTGTTTATTAATAGCATCGGCAACTCTCTTGCCGATGACCCCAAAACCTACTACTGCTATCTTTTTCATTATTTCTTAACTTTAAGGGTTGTTGCTTTTTCGTTATTCTGTGTTAGAATTATTGTTCCTATAATCCCTATACTCATTAAGGACATCAGGATTCCCAGCGTTAGGGCATAAAGCAAGCCGCCGCCTGAAAATAAAACTACCCCGATGATGAAAAAGGCGAATACTGGTATTGTTAACATTGTTATTCCGATTATCAATTTTCTACTTTTCATTTTTGTTATTCTTTTTGTCTGTTCCATAATTTTGAGTATTAAATAGTAATTACATTTTTTCTTTAGCAGGTTTGTTGTCGTCCATCCCCATAGCCATATTGCCTTCACTATCTGTATGCGAAATCATAAAAAAACGTTCGGCAACAATTATTAGAATAATTCCAATTGCCGTCACGATGAGCACCAATGGATCGTTCAGGTATTTTAAATATAGAAAGGCAGAAAGTACCACAACATCCAAAAGGATGGCGATGAATGGGATGACAGGTAAAAAATCCACTTCTTTTCTAAGATGCCTAATAAGCCCCCAGTGGATAGCAATGTCCATAATGAGGTAAAAAATAGCCCCAATGGAAGCGATCCTTGTTAAATCGAACAGCACAGTCAATAAAATAGCGAGGGAAACCGTGAATATAAGGGCAGGATTTTTAAACTTTCCTATTTTTTTTAAGGATGGAACCTGCTTCATATTGCTCAACATAGCCAACAAGCGTGATGCCGCAAACACGCTTGCAATAACGCCTGAAAAAGTTGCTACAATAGCTATTGCTATGGTAATCCAAGAACCCCATTCCCCAAAAATGGGTTGTGCGGCGGCAGCCAAGGCATAGTCTTTTGCTTCGATTATTTCCGGGATGCTTAAACCTCCTGCAACGGCCAGTGCCAATGCTACATATATGACAGTGCAGATAAGAATGGAAAAAACAATAGACCGCCCAAGGTTCTTGTGTGGATTTTTGATATCCCCACCTTGATTTGTAATAGTAGTGAACCCCTGATAGGCAAAGATCGCCAACGCCAATGCAGCTACAAATCCCAGCCCTGTCGGCAATGCCTCGGTGTTTTGGGGGACATAGTTTCCTGTAATATCTGCAAATCCAGAAACGATTAGACCTGCAATGGCGAGCAATGCTATACCCGCTACTTTGATAATTGCCGTGAATGTTGCCGTTACGCCAATTACTTTATTTCCTAAAATATTCACGACAAAGGCCGTTACCAAGAGCAGAATACCGAGAATGGATGCATAACCGGTAAAACTATCTGGGAACAACCGAAGGGTATAAGCTCCGAAAGTACCTGCTACCAAACTTTCTGTAACCACCATTGAGACATACATCAGCAAAGAAAAGACACCGGTTGTAGTTCCCGGCCCATAGGATTTGTTAAAAAATTTAACAACACCTCCAGAGGACGGAAAAGCGTTTGAGAATTTAACGTAAGAATACGAACTGAAACCTACTACAAGGGCTCCCGCAATAAATACTATGGGGAATAGATCACCTACCAGCTCGGCTATTTGCCCCATAAGAACGAATATGCCGGCACCTATCATCACGCCTGTACCTAACGATATTGAACCTATTAGGGATAACTTACTGTCTTTTGCAATTGTACTTTTCATCATTATGCTATTTTAATTTTTGTGGTTTTTTTGAATTTTTCAATAAAATGATGGATCCGATAATTCCTGCTACGAGCGAAGAAAAAAGAATACCCACTTTTGCGGTATAAATAAAATCTTCGTTTGTAAATGCCAACTCGTTGATGAACAATGATATGGTAAACCCGATGCCACCCAAGAATGCCACGCCATATATGTGGTTCCAATTGACCCTATCGGGAAGTTTTGCAAGTTTAAAGGCGACCAACAATCTTGAAATTGCAACGATGCCCACAAATTTTCCGAAGACCAATCCGATACCTATACCTAGGCTTATGGGGTTCAACAGCACCTTTATTAAATCCCCGTGGAGGTGTATGCCGGCATTTGCCAGGGCAAAAAGAGGCAATACAACAAAGCTTACGAAGGGGCCTAATGCCTTTTCAAGCTCTTGGAGCGGGGTTTGGGCCTCCGAGCTTGCGGTCTTTATATCTTCCAATATTTCCAGTTGTTCCTTGGAAATAAGCGTACCTTTCTTCGGTTTTGCTTTTAGGAATTTTGTATGCAGGCTATTCAAGCGGACCAAAAAAGTATCCTCTTTGATCTTTACCCTGCCGGGAATTGCCATGGCGGTAAGAATACCAGCTATTGTAGGGTGTACCCCTGAAAAAAAGAAGGCCAACCAGACACCACCTATTCCTATGATGGCATAAAACCATGTTTTTCTTATTCCTGCATAATTGCCGATTATTAAAAGCCCAAAGAACAGGAAGGCATGCAAAAGGTTCATACCCGAGAAATCCGACGTATAGAACAGGGCTATAACCAGAACACCCCCTAAATCATCCACTACCGCCAACGTTACCAAAAAAACCCTTAAGCCAGCAGGTAGTCCTTTGCCGACAAGGGCTAGCACTCCCAAGGAGAATGCAATATCAGTGGCCATGGGAATGCCCCATCCTTGGGACGCTGCACCCGAACCGTTAAACATTAAATAAATAAGGGCCGGAAGTACCATGCCCCCAATAGCTGCCCCTATGGGCAAAACGGCATTCTTTGGGGAAGAAAGCTTGCCGCCTATAATTTCCCTTTTTAGTTCCAGACCGATTTGTAAAAAGAAAATGGCCATCAAACCATTATTGATCCATAGCAATAAAGGTTCCGATAACTCGTAACTACCAAAGGTAAAAGTAATTTCCGTTTGCATGAGGTTACGATAGAATTCCTGCCATGGGGAATTTGCCCAAACCATGGCGACTACCACGGCGATAAAGAGAACAACAATACCGCTATTGCTCAACCCCTTGGCCATATAATCGAGGAAATTTTTGAAACCTGTGTTGCTCTCAGAATTAGACATTGATCTTAGGTTTTGTTGCTGCTTGTTTTATATCTATATTTTCGCTCGGTACGTTGGCAAAAGACCTAGGTTTAAAATCCCTGATAATTACTCTATTGCTCTTTTCATAGGTGAAATAGCTAACCGCCCAATTAAAACCAACCTTCAATGTATTTCTAAAACCACTTATGGATAACAAGTGCACAATCGACCATAGTAACCAAGCGAAATAACCAGCAAATTTGAATTTTCCCAGATCTGCCACTGCTTTACGTTTACCTACTGGTGCCAAGGAACCTTTGTCCTTATATTCAAAAGGTTTTACTGGTTCGTCTTGAATAATTTTCAATAATGAATCACCAAGATATTTCCCTTGTTGAATAGCCGGGTGTGCTAATTGTGGATGCCCTTTTGGGGTGTCTTCGGAAATGAGAATACTATCCGGTTCCAACGCACTCGTAGCCACTTGATAAAGTAAAGGTTGAAATTGATTGAAATTATTTCTGATTATAAGGACAACTTGGGCTTCTTTTTGCCCTAGTTTTTCTGTCAATGCTAAACCTGCAAAACCACCACCTATGATCACAATTCGTGGTTGATTGGAATCAGGCAGACAAATGATATCTGATATTTTACACGCTGATGAGAGCTTCGTATGTTTTGTATTGTTAATTCTCATTCTGTAATAGGGTTGTGTTCCACGAGGGCGGGAACCAATATTCCGGTACAAATAGAGGTTCTGTTAAACCAAAGGGCATTGTAATCCAACTCATTTTGAGCATCTCTTTTCTATAGTCCTTTTTGTCCAGATAGATTACTGCCCATAAAGCAAAGATGATAAATGACCATATAAACCAGACGTATTGCATAGTCTTATACTTTTTGAGTTTTTAAATAATCCACTGTATCCTTTACGGTTAAAGGATAAGTAGCGTTTCCTGTTCGTACATTAAAAGTTGTGTTTTCACCATCGTTAACATAAACTGGTTTGTTGGAAGGTTTAATATGTATTACACATACGTCCTTTTCCTCCAAAACATAAAATGATATGTGATTGCTGAAACAAGCCTCGTGGCCTAATGGTGTAGATATAATTCTAAAAATCTCACGCTCGTAGCCATCCCTGTTCTTGTGCTTCAAAGTCTTAAAGTCTTTTTCAAGCCCAAGGATAATTCCATCATCATCAACACCAAGAATCAATTTTCCGCCTTTTGCATTCATAAAGCTTACAATGGTTTTAGCAATGACCAACTCCAGTTCTCTATTGGTTATTTTCCGGTAATAATCATAGCGTATGGAAGACTTGAATTCCACCCTTTCATTTTCACCGGCTTGGATTAATTTTTCAATATCTTGAACGAGTAACCGCTGTTGTGTGCCAATAAGTTCCTTTTTCTTTTTAAGATTTATCCAAAATAAACCGGAAACTATTCCCAAGAAACCTCCCAATAAAGTTAATAGGCCGCCCATTCCCCGCATATCGAAAGTGAAAGATTCCAAAAGACGTTCTTTTAAAACTTCCTGGAACAAGGAGAATGAAAAGACCGTACTCCTGAATTCAAACAAATAGAGCACCATTGTGAAGGGGTGTACCAGGAAATAAAAAATGCCTGCTCCAATGAATAAATGGGTCAAAATGATCTTAATATTTCTATAAGTCATACTGCTTTTCATTTTTAGCGGTTTATGAACTTTTTATGATATGTTCTAAATACAAGAGGTCTCTATCCAAACTTTTTATTAAATATTTTTGATAAAAGAATACATCAAACCCAAATGAATAAAATTCTTATTTCAGCGAATAAGAATTTATCCTCTTTTAATTTGGGCATTATAAAATGCCGCAATGCACGCCCCAATGAGCCATCCTATTATAAAGGTTTGTACTATTCCAAAGAACGCTTCCAATAAGGGCACGTCCATTCTAATAATACTGGAGGTATCTAAACCGTGTAACAAGCTATTAAAAAAGGTAATTGTTCCTTCCTGTCCTGCTGTTGCCATTACAATCATACAGCCTAAATAAATTAGAGCACCTGTGAGACCGAAAGCAAAACCGAGTTTTTTTACGTTAAATCGATTCATGATTTATTTGTTTTAAGGTTAGTTATCTGAGTTTAATAATTTCTTGGATTCTTCAAATTCTTCCTTGGATATTTCTCCTTTTGCGAAGCGATTTTTCAAAAGATCTAGTGGGTTTTCTTTCTTTGTTTTTTGATAAGGAATGTCTGTCGGGATAAAGAATATCCACGCAAGAAAAATGATCCATATAATCCACCATATTAGGTGCATGCCGCCGAATTGTCCGTCAAAATAGTGCATAGTTTTAAGTTTTAAGTTGTTATTAATTTATTTCTGTGATCGTATAATCCTCAAGTGTATTGAGTCGCTTTTGTAATTCATCAACAATCAGTGCTTCCGTCATACTGATGAAAGCCGCCCCTTTCGGATTCAAAAGTATTTCAGTTTTTTTCTATTGCCGGATGCTCTTCCAAGTTTTCTTTTACCCTGCTGACAAAGCCTCCGGAACAAATTCCGTCTATTTCATATTTTCGTTTCATTGCTCTGTTTTTAATGGTGATGCCCTTTGTGTTCATCTTTAGGTTCCTTCACAGATGTTTGTTTACCGTGTTCATGCTCTTTTTCCTCACGCTGAGAATCATTGTGCCCGCCATGAACATGTGACCCATGAGGCATAAAAAGATGGATGGCGAACATAAAAAGAATAAAGATGAAAAGGGATGAACCACCTCCAATTCCAATTGATGGTGCTAAAAAGATGAGCAAAAGTGGTAGTCCGCAACCGATGACCATCCATAACCAGTGATTTTTCATTGTTTTTGTTTTTAAGGTGTTAAAATTTAATGATGCTCGGTATGATCGTCTTTGGTTGGGCAATCCATATCTTCTATTTTATTCATTCCATTCATGTCCATTCCCTTGTCACCCATCAGCTTTGTGCTGGATTGTATGTAATCTTCGCTCAATTATGCCCTTTCATACATAATTTGCATCACAGTGCCCATCATCTTGCCGTCCTTCATCATTGAGCCCATCATTGTACTGTCCTTCATCATCAATTGCATGCCTTCTCCTTGCATCATGGAGCCCATCATTTTTTTGTTTCCTTGCATATTCTCAATGCCGGATAGGTCTTTTAATATAATGCTTGCTGCAATGAGCCAAATTGCAAATACGATATTTAAAAACCTTAAGGAGCGAACAACCTCAGCCATAGCACTTACTGTAAATGTTACAATTAGTGTAGTTGTTGAGACTTGTAATCATTCTGACGCATCCTTTTTCAGACCTTGTTTTAGTGTTAGCATTGATTATTCTTTAATTTTACCACAAACTGTTTTAACCTTTATTAGTGCTTGCAAATGCCCCCTACCGTATTCACAAACAGATCTTTTTTACACCACATATTTATCCCAAAGGCCATATGTTTCTTTGATTTTCC
>JAAFGY010000089.1 GCA_010365135.1 Flavobacterium sp. | reverse complement strand
AATTTATCTTCTTGATTTAATTCCGATATCTGGAATAATATACTGTCTTTCATAAACCAAAGATAGTGAATATATTATTTAGACTAAAGCCATTTTATTTTGAATTCAAAAAAGATTTTAGGTTGAATAGGGTAAGCATATATCTTATAGTTTTGAGGAGTATTTATTTTGGAATTATCAAATGTTAATAAACTAGTATTAAAGGAAAATCCGAAATTCATAATGTCTTTACTAATAATTCTATATTTCCCTCCTAAATCAATTATTCCTGTATAATTTTCTCCTATAAAATTGTTGTCAATTGGTAATGGATAATTTAATTCAAGACTGAATTTAGAATTTTGTGAAAATGAAGATAGACTTACACTTAATAGCAATAATAAAAGAGCATTTTTCATTGTTTTTAGTTAATTATGAATATTATTTAATTTGGTTTTAACTCAAAATTATATTCAATTAGTAATAAAATCAAATATATAAAACTTTTCTTAATCTAAAATTCTTTACTCCTCAAACCTCCACTTCTTTTGTTGTGCTTCTGTTTGAAAAGTCCAAGCCAAAATTCGACTGGTCTTCTGGCCTTGAGCCATATCAATGGTTTTAACTTCGACCACATTTACTTTGTTCAAAGTTTTATATAGACTGGAAAGATTCTCTTTTTTAGAAACTAAAGTCGTAAACCAAAGACATTGCATCGGGTATTTGGCGCTTTCGAAAATCATTTGGGTTATGAAACCTAGTTCGCCACCTTCGCACCATAATTCGGCATTTTGACCACCAAAATTTAAGACAGGTTTAAGCGTTCGAGTATTTTCGAGATTATTGACTTTCCGAATGGAAGCTTTCGTCGCTTCTTCTTGCGAGTTGTGAAACGGTGGATTGCAAATCGTGAGCGCAAATCGATCTTCGGGCGTGATGATGTTTTTGAAAATAAAACGAGATTCGGTTTGCAATTGTAAACTGATGAAGTCTATCAAGCGAGGATTGTTCTCAATGATTTTTTTGCAGTTTTGGATGGCTTTTTCGTCAATTTCGGTACCGACGAAAGACCAACCATAAACGGAATTTCCTAATATTGGATAAATGCAGTTTGAGCCAATGCCAATATCCAACACTTGCACATTTTCGCCTTCGGGAATGATGCCGTTGTTATTGGAAGCCAATAAATCGGCAATATAATGGATGTAATCTACGCGACCGGGAATGGGAGGACAAAGATGATTTTCGGGAATATCCCAATTCTGGATGTCATAATTGGCAATAAGCAAGGCTTTGTTGAGCGCTTTTACGGCATGGGGATTGCTGAAATCAATGGTTTGCTTCGCCTGTTCGCTATCGCTCGAGTGAATATTATGTTCGTTGATGGTAACAAAGGGTTGAAGTTCAGGGTAAGTAGTACTTAATGCTTCAAAATTATATCCTAATCGGTGTTGATTTCTGGGATGTAAGTTGGTTTTTTCGATAATCGGTTTCAATTTCTTTTCTTTATTTCGGTGCAAAGATAGTTTAAAAAAAGAATTTTAGATTTTTGATTGTAGATTTTAGATTAGTGTTGATAAATAAGATTTTAGAGTTTAGATTGGTGTTAATATTTTTTTGAGTTCTATGTTCAGAAATCTAAAATCTGAACTCTAAAATCTAAAATAATCTTTAATCCCAGCATTCCATCAGCAATAAATCGCCTTGATCGTGCTCTATGATGACTATTCCATCGGCCTTGACATGGTTGCTACTTCCGGTTCTGTAGCCAATGGTTAAGGTGTCATTTTCTAGCGGATAAAACAGATTTTTAGAATGAATACCGGTTACGTGACCTATGGGAATCAAGGAAATAGTGGTGTAGGCTGGATACCATTTCTCGAATTTCTTGGGTAATAAAAATACTTTAGAGTGATCATCGTGAATAACAATTTTTAATAAATCGCGATACCGAGTTATATTGGTGATATTTGCTATGGTGTGGTCAGCACGTTTTCCGGTGGCCCAAACGACGTTGACGGCGGGAATTTTTCGTTCGATAAGATAATCAAATGCTTTCTCCAAATCGGTTTTGTTTTGGTCTGGCGTGTGAACAATTTCCAATGGATATTGTTTTTCTTTGTAATAATTGGGGTCGAAACCTCGGTCGAAATCGCCCAATAAAACATCGACTTTTATGCCCAATTCCAAAACGCGTTCCATTGCCGAGTCCAAAACGATTACTAATGGCGACCATTCGAGTAATTGTCCCAATAATTCGGAATTGCAGGAAGCGCCGTTGGCTATAATTAAAGCCGGTTCTTGGTCATCGCGAACGATATGGTGTGAGGACATAGTTAATTATGAATTGGAAATTACGAATGCAAAGATAAAGATAGTGATTCATAATTGGCAATTTGTAATTCGTAATTTTTTAGCCCAGACAGCAATGAAAAGCCCGGAGTGCAAAAAACGAATTTTTCTTGTCCTAAAAGAGCGACCAAAGGAAGCTCCTTTTGGGGCTTAGAAAAATAGTTTTTTTGAATGAGGACTTGTAGTGGATGGCTGGATTGGCTCCTTATTGAATGATATAATTTCGAGAATCGACTTCGTTTACGGAAAAATAGCCCAAAGCGTAGTTATCAATGTGAGTTTGATTGACGATATTGCCTCTCACGGTTGCTGGTGGAGTTTGAAAGGGACTTCCTCCGCCGGAACTGCTGGCTATGGAAATGAGTTTGTTCATATAGTTGTAATAGGCTTCGGAAATTCCGTAATGGGTGATGGCAATGTTGGTGCCTTGTTTTAAATCGGGGTCGCTATAGGTCCAAGATTTCTCGTTCCCATTCGTATATACGTCGCCGATAATTCCATAAACAGGTGCTTTAAATATTTCTGGAAAGAATTTTACCATATAGAAATTTTTGGCCAGCGGGTCTTTGAATGACACTTCAATTTCATAATCTTTGCCCGTAAAACCGCCGTCATTTTTTTGTTGGATAGCATCAACTGAAGAGACGGATTGCATTGTTTCGGTTGCCGTGTAAGTTTCCCCTTGGTAAACAACAGTTAATGTATACGTTTCGCCAATGATGGGTTTGAAAGTGGTGCATTGGTATTCTCCAATATTGGGTATTTCTGTAAAAATATAATTGAAGTTCTCACTGTTTTTTATGGAAACATTCGCGCCAGAAACTTTTGGAATTACATTGCTGTAAAAACCCGTCGTGGTAGAAAGGATTATTCTTTGAACAGAACCATCGGTCCCTTTTTTCCAATTGATGGTAGCATCGATTACCAATCTGGGTGCAGCCGTATTCAAATCGACATGGACAACATCCTCGCAACTGGCGAGAAAAAGAAGGGCGAAGGTTAAGGTAATATGTTTTAGAATTTTCATGATCTTAGAATTTGAAGTTATAACTTACCGAAGGAACTGCTCCAAAAATGGACAACTTAACGGCTTCATTTTCGCCTGAAGTTTGGTTCTCCCTAAAGCTTATGGAAGCAGCATTTTTTCGATTGTAAATGTTATACACGCTGAAAACCCATTCGCTTTGCCAACCTTTTCTTTTTTCTGGTTTTGGAACGTAGGTCGCTGCTAAGTCGAGGTGATGATATAAAGGCAGATTACTTGCATTTCTCGCTCCATAACTGGGCACAACAAGGCCTTGGTATTCGTATTGACCATTTGGAAAAGTTACAGGTTGACCAGATTGTAGAATGAAATTACCGCCAAAAGTCCATTTTGAATTGAAACTGTAATTCGCAGTCACCGCCACATTGTGTAATTTGTGGTACCCTGACTTATACCAATTTCCGTTATTGACACCCAATTCATTAGGAGATCTGCCGGGAGTTTGCTGCTCTGAATTGGATAAAGTATAAGCAATCCAACCATTTAATTTCCCGGTGTTTTTGCGCAACATCAATTCTAAACCATAGGCTCTTAATTGTCCGTTGAGAATGACTTGTTCTATGGCATTGTTTGCAATTAAATCGGCGCCGTCAATGTAATCGATTCGGTTTTTTACTTTTTTGTAAAAACTTTCTATCTCCAAGGAGTACATATCGTCTTTGAAATTTCGGAAGTAGCCAGCAGCGATTTGATCGGCAATTTGGGGTTTAATATATTGGTCGCTGGGTGTCCAAATATCCAACGGAGTAGGCGATGCGGTGTTTGAAACTAATTGTAGGTATTGAACCATTCGATTATAACTAGCTTTGACGGAAGATTTTTCGTTTAAAACATAGGAACTTGAAAAACGAGGTTCTAGATTTGAAAAGGAAGTAATTACCTCATTATGAACGTAGGTTTTAGAACCAATTGGGACTCCTTTTTCATAAATTTTGAGTTGGTCATTAAAAGTTACTGCTTGGTTATTTTGGTATAAATTGACTTTGGATGGTCCCAACCGGTAAAACATACTGTAACGCAAACCATACATAAACGATAATTTTTGAGTGGCTTGGTGTTCAGCTGCCACATAAAGTGAAGGTTCAAAGGCATATTTCTTGTCTAATTGATTGTAATTGATACTCGAATTGGCATTAAGGGGTTCGATTGTTCCCGGATTGAATTTGTAATAATTAGAATTCATCCCATAGTTCAATTTGATTTTGTCATTCCAATAATATTTTAAATCGTATTTAATATTAAAGTTTTTAATGCTCGACTGCCAATCAAAACCAACTGATGTTAAGGTTAATCCGTAATAATAATCACTAAAAATAGCGGATAGATTAGAGAAATGCTTTTCGGAAAATAAATGATTCCATCTTAAATTGAAGGTGCTATTTCCGTATGTATTTTGAAATTCTTTGCTTATTGCAAAAAAATCTCTTCCGAAATAGCTGGAAATATAAAGGCTGTTATTGGCGTTTAATTTGTAATTTAATTTGGCATTCAAATCATAAAAAGAGGCCGAATTATCATTGTTGGCCAGCTTCAAGAACAGATGTGCGTAGGAAGTTCTGCCGCCAATAAGGAATGAACCTTTGTTTTTCATGATAGGTCCTTCGGCCAATAAGCGACTGGAGATTAGACCGATTCCACCATTCATATGAAAGGAATTGCTATTACCTTCTTTTTGATAAATATCCAAAACCGAAGATGCTCTTCCACCGTAATGTGCCGGAATTCCTCCTTTGTATAATTTTAAATCCTTAATAGCATCGGGATTGAAAACTGAGAAAAGCCCAAAAACATGAGATGAGTTAAATATGGTTGCTTCATCCAATAAAACCAAATTCTGGTCAGCGCCACCACCTCGAACATTAAAACCGGATTGTCCTTCGCCGGCGTTTGTCACTCCGGGAAGCAATAAAATAGATTTCAAAACGTCGGTTTCACCCAAAACCACGGGCATTTTTTTGATCGTTGACATTGAGAGTTTGTTCACGCTCATTTCGGGAGTTTTGATATTGGTACTTTTTTTATTGCTAGTCACCACCACTTCGTCCAGTAGCTGCTCGCTATTTGCCAGTTTAAAACTTTTTTTTGTATTTTGAAACAGTTGGATCTTTTCCTCCACATTTTGAAAACCCAAATAAGTGATTACCAAAGTGTAGTTTCCTTTGGGCAGCGTTATGGAATAAAATCCGTACTCATTGGTAGTCACGCCGGTTTTCAATTCCGGGATGGAAACATTTACACCAATCAAGGTTTCATTGCTGTCGGCATCGGTAATGGCTCCGCTGATTGTGAATTTCTCTTGAGAAAAGGTGTTTAGTGAAAAAAGTGATAGTACTAAGTATATAAATTTCTTTGAAATCATTTCTAAAATTTTGAGATGCAAATTTCGTTAAGTTAGAAGCTATTGGTAATTTAACAAACGTTAAAGTTTTGTAAAGTTAAAAAAAAAAGACAACCGTTTTTCGATAGTCTTTTGGTTAATAATTTAAAAGAATTTAGACGGATTTCTTTTTCAAATTTTCTTTTACTCTAAATTGTACAATTCTCGATATTAAATCCAAAGGCAAGGGTTTATTTAAGGGAAATTGAACTGAACCTTTACCTTGTTTATAAACCGATAATTCCTCTTTGAATTTTGAATGTCCAGTGGGTGTGGCGTAAAAACCAATATGATTTTTATAAGCCGCAAAATAGACTAGCATACCGTGATATTTGAAAGCTGGCATAGTGTAACTAATGACTTCTTCGGCTTCGGGAGCTGCTTTTTTTATGGTTTTACGCATTTGTTCTAAAAGAATTTGAACTTCGGGCGTTTGAATGGCAATGTATTCCTCGATATCTTTGAAAACTGTCCTCATTGTAATTCTTTTTTACGCCTTCAATAAGGTTTCAATGTCCATTTTTTTCATTTTCATAAAAGCTTGAACTACTCTTGGTGCTTTTTCGGGGTCGGACATTAATTCGCTTAAAATGGTGGGTACAATTTGCCAAGAAACACCAAATTTATCCTTGAGCCATCCGCATTGACTTTCGCTACCTCCTGCTGTCAATTTTGTCCAATACGCATCGATTTCGTCTTGGGTGTCACATTCCACAACGAAAGAAACGCCTTCGTTAAACTGAAATTCGTGTCCGCCAAAACCATCCATGGCAGCAAATAATTCGTTTTGCAACCTAAAATCACCAAACTTTAATTTTCCAGGCTGTTGAGGTTCTCCTTCGTGATACATTTCTAAACGATTGATTCCCGAATTTGGAAAAATGGAAGTGTATTGTTTTATGGCTTCTTCAGCTCGACCGTATTGATGTCCAACAAACAATAAACAAGGCATTATTTTTTGTCTTCCAATGGGTAATTCGCCTAGCATTAACTGCCAAGTCATTCCAAATTTATCAACAACCCAACCATATTTTTGGCTCCAAGGATATTGGTCTAAAGCCATCATTATAGTCCCTCCATCGATGAGATTGGACCAAAGGGTTTCAATTTCTTCCTCAGTTTCACAAGTGACAAATAGTGAAATGGAAGGATTTATTTTAAACATTGGTCCGCCATTTAAACCCATTATCAATTTGCCTTCAATTTCAAAACGCACTACCATTGGAGTATCATTTATTATTTTGGAATGGTTGAAAATGGAACAATAAAATGTTGCTGCTGCTTTGGCATTGCTATCAAACCACAAGGAAGGATAAATGGTATTTTTCATTGTTAAAAGGTCTAATTTTTTTCAACATACATTTTGAAATTATTTAAAATCGCCTGCCAACCCAACTTTTGTAATTGAATTGAATTTATGTTTTCAGCTTCAAAAGTTTGTGTAATTTTCACTTTATTTTCAGTTTGCAAAAATATGATAATCACTTTTCTATCATCCGAAAGAGTATAACTGATTTCTTCATTCGGTAGTATACTGTTATAAATTCCTTCGAAATCAAAACCAAAACTGCCGTCTTTGGCTTCCATTCTCGAGAGGAATTTGCCTCCAATTCTTAAATCATTTTCAGCTCCCGTGGTGTGCCAATCTTCGGAAGCAGCATTCCATTTTGTTATGTGTTCGGGTTTTGTCCAGAATTCCCACACTTTTTCTATGGATGCTTTTACTAGTATTTCTACTGTGATGGTTTTTTTGTTTTTCATTTTAAAATAATTTTAAAATTTCTAATAGATTGAATTTAAATCATTTACTTTAAAAAGAAGCTTCACTTATTTTGCGTTGCTCGTTCAAATATAAAAAAAAAGACGACTGAAATAGTCGTCTTTTAATAAAAATATTCAATCTTGAAATTGTATTATGCAATTTTTGCCAAGATCGTATTGAATGTTTCGCTTGGGCGCATTGCTTTGCGTGTCAATTCTGGGTTGGGTTGGTAATGACCACCAATATCTTGTGGTTTTCCTTGTGCACCAATTAATTCCGCATTGATTTTAACTTCATTTTCATTGAATTCTTTTGCAATAGGAGTGAAAATCGCTTTCAAATCTGCATTTTTATCCTGTGCTGCCAAAGCTTCAGCCCAATACATCGCCAAGTAAAAATGAGAACCGCGGTTGTCAATTTGCCCTAATTTGCGAGCTGGCGACTTATCGTTTGCTAGGAATTTTTCGGTAGCCACGTCTAGTGTTTCTGCTAAAATAAGAGCTTTTGAATTGTTTAACGTTTGTCCTAAATGTTCCAAAGAAGCTCCTAAAGCTAAGAATTCTCCCAGAGAATCCCAACGCAAATAACCTTCTTCAGTGAATTGTTCTACGTGTTTTGGAGCTGAGCCACCGGCGCCAGTTTCAAACAATCCGCCACCGTTCATCAATGGAACGATAGAAAGCATTTTGGCCGAAGTTCCTACTTCAAGAATTGGGAATAAATCGGTTAAATAATCCCGCAGTACATTTCCAGTTACCGAAATTGTATCGAGTCCTTTTATAATTCTTTCCAGTGTGAATTGGGTTGCTGCAATTGGGTTTAAAATACGAATGTCTAAACTTGTTGTATCGTACTCTTTTAAATATTTAGTAACTTTTTCAATTAATGCTCGATCGTGAGCTCTGTTTTCGTCCAACCAAAATACTGCAGGTGTATTCGACAAACGAGCTCTGTTTACGGCTAGTTTTACCCAGTCTTGAATGGGAGCGTCTTTTGCTTGACACATTCTAAAAATATCTTTTGCCTCAACCGGTTGTTCCATTAAAATATTCCCATTGGTGTCAACCACACGAACCACTCCGTCTGCATTTAGTTGGAAAGTTTTGTCGTGAGAACCGTATTCTTCTGCTTTTTGAGCCATTAAGCCAACGTTTGGTACGCTTCCCATAGTTGTTGGGTCGAATGCCCCATGTTTTTTGCAAAAATCGATAGTGGCAGTAAAAATTCCAGCGTAACAGCGGTCTGGAATGATGGCGATCGTGTCTTGTTGTTTTCCTTCTTTGTTGTACATCTGTCCCGAAGTACGAATCATTGCCGGCATTGACGCATCTACAATAATATCAGAGGGAACTTGAAGATTGGTAATTCCTTTTTCTGAATTTACCATTGCCAAAGCTGGTCCATTGTCGATCGCTTGATCTATTGCTGCTTTAATTTCGGCTTCTTTTGCATTCCCTGCAATTTTCGCATATATATCGCCTAAACCGTTATGGGTGTCGACATTTAACTCATTAAATAATGCAGCATATTTTTCGAAAACAGTAGAGAAATACACTTCTACGATGGCTCCAAAAATAATTGGATCCGAGACTTTCATCATTGTGGCTTTCAGGTGAACCGAAAGTAATAGGTTTTGCTCTTTGGCTTCTTTGATGGTTTTGACAACAAAACTTTTCAAAGCATTGAGATTCAATACGGAACTGTCAATGATTTCGCCCACTTTTAGTGGCGTACTTGCTTTCAAAACGGTTGTTGCACCATCTTTACCTACGAATTCGATTTTTACATCAGTGGCTTCTGCCATGGTAACTGATTTTTCACTTCCGTAAAAATCACCATTTTCCATAGAAGCAACCTTAGTTTTAGAGTCTGATGACCATACTCCCATTGAATGCGGGTTTGCTTTGGCATAATTTTTTACTGCTTTTGGAGCTCTACGATCTGAGTTTCCTTCTCGTAAAACTGGATTTACAGCCGATCCTAAAATTTTAGAATATTTTGCTTGGATGGCAGATTCTGCTTCATTTGTTGGTTCCTCAGGAAAATTTGGTACAGCATAACCGTGGGATTGTAATTCCGCAATAGCCGTTTTCAACTGGGGTGTCGATGCGGAAACATTGGGCAATTTTATGATGTTGGCTTCGGGAGTCGTAGCTAATTGGCCTAATTCTAATAATGCATCTCCCACTTTTTGTTCTTCCTTTAAAAATTCGGGAAAATTAGCCAGAATTCTTGCCGCAAGAGAAATATCTCTGGTTTCAATTTCAATATTGGAAGTTGCTGTAAATGCTTGAACAATTGGTAAAAAAGAATAAGTTGCTAACAATGGAGCTTCATCGGTAAGCGTGTAAAAAATTTTAGATTTCGTTGACATTTTAATAAAAATTGTTTAATATTTATTTTGGGTTACAAATGTAGGAAAATCGTTTTCGTAAAAAGGAATACGAGGGAATTAAGTTTGGTTTAACCCTAAAAATTATGAAATTATTATTTTTTAATAGGCTGAAAGCGAATTGTTAAAAATAGCGTTCATTTTTTATTGAAATGGAAATGTGGAGATTTTAGATAAGTGAAACTCTGAACTCCTTTTTCTGGATTTTGTTGATTTTTGTCCAAAAAAAAACTCCCAAACACGTTGGAAGTTTTATAATGCTGCGATAGTAGACTATCTTCTTTTATCTCTAATTTTAGCTTTTTTACCAGTAAGTTCTCTAAAGTAGAAAATTCTAGCTCTACGAACTGCACCTTTTTTGTTGATTTCAATTTTTTGCAAAGCTGGCAAGTTTACTGGGAAGATACGTTCAACTCCAATTGCACCTGACATTTTACGAATTGTAAACGTTTCTGTGTTACCAGAACCTCTTCTTTGAATAACAACACCTTTAAAAAACTGTGTTCTTGTTTTTTCGCCCTCTTTAATTTCGTAATAAACCGTGATAGTATCACCAGCTCCGAAAACAGGGAAATCTTTTTTTGTTACAAATTCGTCTTTAACGAATTTCATTAAATCTGCCATTTTATTTTTATTTATTATGGTTTTAAAAAGAGCAACATTCGCGGATTTCGCCAGAGGTTGGTCTAATGAGGGCGCAAAAATAATTATAAATTATGAATTATGAATTATAAATTACCATTTTTTTTAATTTTCTTCCAATAAATCTGGACGTCTATTCTTAGTATGTTCATACGCCATATCTTCGCGCCATTTATCGATTTTGGCAAAATTTCCGCTAGTGAGCACTTCGGGAACTTTCCAACCTTTGTAATCCGCAGGCCTTGTGTAGATGGGACCCGACAGTAAATTATCCTGAAAACTGTCTGTCAATGCTGAGGTTTCGTCGCTCAAAACGCCTGGAATTAGCCTTATTAATGCATCGCATAAAACCAAAGCGCCCAATTCTCCGCCACTCAAAACATAATCGCCAATAGAGATTTCCTTAGTGATAAAATGGTCGCGAACCCGTTGATCAACTCCTTTATAATGACCACAAAGAATAATGATATTCTCGTACATCGACATCTTGTTGGCCATTTTTTGGTTCAAAGTTTCCCCGTCGGGTGACATATAAATGATTTCGTCGTAGGTTCTTTCGCTTTTCAAATGCGTGATGCAATCATCTATGGGTTGAATGTTCATCACCATTCCGGCGCCACCACCATACGGATAATCATCCACACTTTTTTGTTTATTAGTCGTGTAATCTCGAAGATTATGAAAATGAACTTCTACAATTCCTTTGTCAATAGCGCGTTTCATCATCGAAGCCTCAAACGGACTTCGCAATAATTCTGGGAGAACGGTAATAATATCTATGCGCATACTATTTTTTTTAGGTGGCAAAGGTACAAAGTTTTTCATCACAAGCTATTTACTTTCACAGTGCGTTGCCTCGCTTGCTTTCGGATTTATTAGAATTAAAAATTATAATTTGAACTTCCTTTTAAACTAAAATTTATCTCGTTTACTTAAAACAAATCCTAAAGTATTCAAAAATGTATTGATTTACAGTTTTTTATTGGTGAACTTTGGTGTTCAATAAATATGTTATGAAAAAGGAAATTTTGGCTCTAGGAAGTGCAGCAATCCTCACGGCAACTTTGTTTGCTATGAATTCGTGCAGTTCAATTCCCAAAGGAGCAAAAGCGATTCAAGGTTTTGATAAAGAAAAATATTTAGGCAAGTGGTTCGAAATAGCACGATTGGATTTTATTTTTGAAAAAAATTTAAGCAACACCACCGCCGAATATACATTAAGTGAGAATGGAAGCATAAAAGTTGTAAATCGGGGTTACAATTATATAAAAAATAAAAATGTAGCCTCTTCAGGGAAAGTAAAGTTTGTAGGTGATTCCAATGAGGGAAAATTAAAAGTTTCCTTTTTTGGGCCGTTTTATTCAGGATATAATATACTGGCGCTGGATTCTGATTATAAATATGCTTTAGTTGTGGGTAAAAATCTCAAATATATGTGGCTACTATCACGAGATAAAACTATGCCTGAAAATATTAAAAATGACTATTTAAAAATAGCGCAAGATCTTGGTTATGATACTTCTGCACTGATTTGGGTAAATCATAATTAATGGCGATCTATTCCAAAAACACCAACTCAGATTTAAAATAGTTACAATTTTATAAAGTCGCAAAATTTTCAAATCTGCGTACTAAAAAACAACCCTCGTTTTTAGTACTTTTGAAGTCTTATAATCAAAAAAAATAACACAAATGAAACAAATAGGCTGGATAGGTCTTGGCAATATGGGAACACCAATGGCGCATAATTTGTCGAAGGCAGGTTTTCCATTAACGGTATTCAACCGCAGTACTGAAAAAGTAAAACCGTTTGAAAATACCAATGTTAAAATTGCGCAAAGCATTACCAAATTAGTGACTCAATCCGACATTATTTTCACCATGCTGAGCAATGACGAAGCGGTAGCGATGGTCTTTGACGAAATTCTAGGGATGGAAGCCATAGAAGGCAAGCTTTTTATTGATATGAGTACGATTTCGGAACAACTGTGTGTGAGTGTTGCCCAAAAACTAAAACAAAAAAAAGCTTCATTTTTAGATGCTCCCGTAGCAGGAAGCACGCAACCTGCAGCAAATGGAGCCTTGACGATAATGGTTGGTGGCGAGGCAAATGACTTAGCTTTAGCCTTGCCTTATTTTGAAAAATTGGGTAAATTCATTAAACACGTTGGTCCAAATGGAAAAGGAATTGCTACTAAATTAAGCGTGAATTATTACCTTTCGATTTTGTATCTTGGATTGGCAGAAACGGTTTTGTTTGCCGAAAATAATGGGATCAATCGTTCGGATTTATTAGAAATCATCAATGAAAGTGCTTGTGGAAGTGGAGCCACAAAAGTAAAAACCCCTTTGCTCATCAACCAAGATTACAAACCCGCATTTGCCTTAAGCTTGATGCAAAAAGATATTATGCTGGCTCAAAAAAATGGAGTAAATTTTCCATTATCCAATGCCATTATTGAAACCTACTCTGAAGCTTTACAATTAGGTTTAGGAAATCAGGATGTGATTTCGGTTATCAATTATTTAAAAGAAAAGTAATTCGTAATTGGACATTTCAATAAAAATCAATACAAAATGGAAGATTTTGGCGCAAGTAAAGAATTTTTAATAGACAGCGAAACCGACTGGGAAGTGGTTGGCGAAGGCATCAAGCGAAAAATAATGGGCTATGATGAAAAAATTATGATGGTGAACGTACTTTTTGAAAAAGGAGCTGTTGGAACGCTTCACGAACATTATCATTCGCAAGTGACCAATGTTGCCAAAGGAGCGTTTGAAGTGACCATAAACAATGTGACAAAAATGATGAAGCAAGGCGATTGTTTCTATATTCCGCCGCATATTAGTCACGGTGTGGTTTGTTTGGAAGATGGTTTGCTGATAGATGTTTTTAGTCCAGTTCGGGAAGATTTTATGCAGAAAATGACCTATTGATAGTAGACCTGACAGGTTTTGGAAACCTGTCAGGTTTGTGTCAAAAAAACTAAATATTTTTGTAAATTTGCACTTCAATACAAAAACAATAAAAATGGAAAACGGAATATACGCTAAATTCAACACCGCAAAAGGGTCGATTTTAGTAAAATTAACACACGATTTAACGCCAGGAACTGTAGGGAACTTCGTTGCACTTGCCGAGGGGAATATGGAAAACAAAATTAAACCTCAAGGAGTTAAATTCTATGATGGTTTAAATTTTCATAGAGTAATTCCAGATTTTATGATTCAAGGTGGTTGTCCTCAAGGCACTGGAACCGGAGATCCAGGCTATAAATTTGATGATGAGTTTCACCCTGATTTGCGTCACGATGCGCCAGGTGTTTTGTCAATGGCTAATTCAGGTCCAGGAAGTAATGGTTCACAATTTTTCATTACACACGTTGCAACTCCTTGGCTTGACAATAAACACACGATTTTTGGAAATGTAATTGAAGGTCAAGATGTGGTAGATGCCATTGCACAAGGTGATAAATTAGAGACTCTTGAAATTATAAGAGTAGGCGAGGAAGCTAAAAATTGGAATGCTATCGAAGCTTTCGTGGGTTTGAAAGGTGCTCGTTTGAA
>JAAFGY010000088.1 GCA_010365135.1 Flavobacterium sp. | reverse complement strand
GTTCTTTGGTAGATTTATAATAAGCATCGGCTGTGGGACGGATTTGAAAGATTACAGTGTTCAAATTATTAGATCGCAAATTATCCAGAAGTGCTATCATTTCTGATTTCATCACTTTGTCCGACAATCCGGGTTTGGATGGCCAATCTATATTTTCTACAGTAGAAATCCAAGCCGCTCTCATTTCTCTTTTTGGCGATTGTTGGCTAAAAAGATTTGCTTGAAACAGTAACAATAGAATTACAAACTTTATGTGGTTCATAATTAACATTTTTAAAAATTAATATGCTGTAAAATAAAAAAGAAGCCATCTTCATTTCTTATCAAAATTAAATTACAAATCTTGATGAGTAGATTTTGTTTCATTTTTATAAAATCTTTTATTAGGATAAAAAAACTACTTTTTTACCCTAAATAATTTAGTCTTGTTTCATTATTTTGAAACTTTCGCTGGTTCCATCTTCAAAACTAATTTTTACAAAATAAATCCCATTAGTAATGTTTACTGGGGCTATAGTAATTTTGGAATTTGCGATCGCATAATCTTGTTCTAAAATTAGTTTTCCATTAGAATCAAAAAGGGAAACATTTGCATAATGTGCCAAAGCATTTTTAAACTCAATATCAAATTGAGTGGTAAAAGGGTTTGGGGAAACTAGGTAAGATTTATTGGTAATTAAATCAAAATCAGGATTCCCTAAAGTAGAATTGAAATTTCCTGCTTCATTATTATTTTTATCCAATGAACTAACTACAAAATATTTGGTGTCAATTAAATTTTGAGCAACAACCAAATCATTTCCAACAACAATATTAATAATTTTTGAACCGTCATCTTTATTGGTAATAGCTTCCGCAGCATTGTTAAAAGCATAAACAACATATTTTATTGGTAAATCACCATCCGACGCTGCGGCAGGAGTATCCCAAGTTAGTGTTGTACTTGCAAATCGAATGTTCTTAGGAGCGTTGGGACAAATAGCGTCTTTACCTAATATTGGGGGTGCAAATGATCTGTATTTAAATTCTGCGTTGTTTAAAAGATCATTAATGGTTTTAGAATTATTTTTGATTGTAGCGTAATTATAAGCAATTTGCCCAAAAGTTGCATCCATTGTTGACGCTCTATTTTGAATGATTTGATTTTGCAGTTCGGTTCCTGCCCAATTGTTTGAATCAACCATTTTATAATAAGCTTCACTGATATACAATTGTTTCCCACTGGTTTTAATTTGATCATTCCACCATTTTGAGAGCGCTACATAATCTTGTGCACCAGTAATTTTCCAGTACAATTGAGGTGCCAAATAATCTACTTTTCCAGCGTTTAACCAAGCTATTGCATCGCAATAAAGTACTGAATAGGCTGAATTTCCTGTAATTCCTGTTGGCGTTCCACTTTTCCATATTCCAGATGGACTCACACCAAAAATAATATTTTTATTCAAATTTGCATTTATGGTCTGAATGGCATCATAAGTTCCGGCTATCATCTGGTTTACGTTATCTCTTCTCCAATCAGCAATTGTAGCAATGTTGTTTGGATTGTTGTCAATGTAGGTTTGGGCATCTTGGTTGGTGTTCATTCCATTACTGGGATAGAAATAATCATCAAAATGAATTCCATCTACATCATATCGTGTGGCAATGTCTTGTACTATACTGATGATATAATTTTTTACGGCTGGCAAACCGGGATTTAATATTTTTTGCGCATCAGCCGATGATTTAAACCACCAAGTAGGTTGGGTGACTGTAATATGGTTAGCAGAAGTAGCATAAGTAGAAGTTGTTTTTGCTCTATAAGGATTTAGCCAGGCATGTAAATCTAGTCCTCTTTTATGGGCTTCGGTTATGGCAAATTCCAATGGATCCCATATTGGATCTGGAGCTAAACCTTGCGTTCCAGTTAAATAGTACCCCCAAGGTTCTATAGTTGAATTATAAAGAGCATCACACTCTGAGCGCACTTGAAGGAAAACGGTGTTGTAATTATTTGCTTTTAGATTGTCTAAAATTGCAATCAGTTCTGCTTGCTGAACAGCTGGCGTTGCCAACCGATTTGTAGGCCAGTTTAGGCTATAAACCGAGGCTAAAAATACACCTCTCAAATCTCGTTTCGGATTGCTTTTGCTAAACTCTGCATCCGTTATGCACTGCGCATGAATGTTTAACATACAGATTAGTAGTAAACTATTAAGTAATGATTTTATGTGATTTTTTTTCATTTGGCTAAAAAGATTTGCTTGAAACAGAAACAATAGAATTACAAACTTTATGTGGCTTATAATTAACATTTTTAAAAATTAATATGCTGTAAAATAAAAAAGAAGCCATCTGCAAAGTGCGGACAGCTTCTTTAACCAAAACTAAAATTACCAACCAGTATTTTGTTTCAATTCAATTCCTTGAGCTTTATATAAATCAATATCGTTTGTAGGGATGTTCAATAAATAATGTTTTGCTTCAAAGTTTCTGGTGCTTGTTGGATAAATTATTACATATCCATTGGCATCTACTTTTATTTGAGTTCCAACAGGAGTTCCTACTTTTGCTCCAAGATTCACATCTGGATTTTTTGTAGTGTCTAGGTAATCACCTTTTTTCCAACGGAAAATATCCATTTGTCTTAAAGTTGTCCAACTCATAAACTCTATTCTTCGTTCACGACGTACTTCCCAAATAATAGGATTTACGACGCCTGAAATTTGTTCTAAAGCAGAAGTTCTTACAGGGTCATTGATTTGTACTCCGTTTGCCAAAGCATTTATTCCATCAGTAGTAAGGGTAGCAATTCCTGCTCTTGCACGAACTTTGTTTAGAGACAGATTTAAATCGGCAGTAGTAACAGTTCCAAGCTCTGCACAAGCCTCAGCATAGTTCAAATACACTTCGCTAAGCGTAAATAAAGGGCAGTCTGTGTAGTTACGTCCCCCTGTTGTTACATCTGGACCAGTTGTTGCTGGATTGTTATATAATTCAAAAATATAGCCCGACATTGATGTCAATTTCAAAGTTCCAAAAGGGTTTCCATTATATCCATAAGCGGTAGGATTCACCACTTGTGCAAAGCGAGGGTCTCTGTTTGTAAATGTATTTGCAGCAGTATTGTCTCCTACATATTCGGTGTTGCCAGTTTGTTTTATAGGCAATCCGTTTTTAGTTACATAACTCTCGGCAGCCCATTTTGTTAAACCATATAATCTAGTAGATGTATTGGTGTAATTTTGAAGCGAGTGCATTAATACGTTGGTAACATATCGTTTTGCAAGTATAACTTCTGTATTTCCCAACAATTCTACTGAATTGTATAATGATTTCCATTCTGCATTAAGTTTGTAACTGGAATTGTTCATTATTACCAACGAAGCTGTTTTTGCTTTGTTCAAGTAGGCACTTCCATCTTGGTTAAGATGGTATTTCCTATAAGTTCCTTCATAAATACAAACATTACTCAATGCTGCATAAGCTGTATATTTATTGACAGTTACATTTTTGTCATCAACGTCGAGCATCAAATTGGCTGCACTTTCTAAGTCCGCAATCACTTTATCGATTACTTCTCCTCTTGGAGAGGAAGGCGCATAAACTAAAGGATCATTTTGTGATAAATACGAATCGGTGTAAGGGACATTACCAAATTTTTGTACTAAACGGAAATAAGTATAGGCTCTAAAAAATTTGGCAACACCTATGTAATGATTTTTTTTAATATCACTCATACTAGTTATTGTCGGAATTTTTTCAAGCATTAAATTGCATCGGCGAATAAGGGTGTAATATTCGTTCCAAGAATAGGTATTGGTTGTGCTCGCAGTTATAGGCATTTGATAAAAACTAAAAGCCGATAAATTGTCGTCTATTCGATTATCAGAACCATGGTAATAGAAAAACGATAATCCAATAGTAGTACCATTTCCATATCCATAGAAAGTATCATAATTAAGCCAAGAAAATGTTTTCACATTGTCTTCTCCTTGCCAGAAGTTGTCGTTTGTAAATTTATCCGCAGGATCTTCTGTTAAATAATCCGCACAACTAACCGATGACATCGCCACAACAGCGGTAGCGAACAACATCAGAAATTTAGATTTTATATTTGATTTTTTCATTTTTGTAAATTTAATAGTTGATATTAGAAAGAAAGTTCAAGTCCAAAAGACCAAGCCTTAGTGTAAGGATAAGCTCTTCCCCATAATACTTCAGCCTCGTTAATTTCAGGATCAACAGGAAGACGTTTATCGGCCCAAGTTACTAGGTTTTCACCAGAAACATAAAATCTTACTTTGTCTAATCTTGCTTTACTTATAATTTCTTTTGGTAAGGAATATCCAATGGTTGTATTTTTCAATCGCACATAGGACATATCCAACAAATATCGTGTTTGGGTAATGAAGTTATTTCTACCAGTAGTGCTACCTCCAAAACCTCCTGCTTCATCTCCATAGTAAGGATTTGGCCAGTAAGCATCTGTATTTTGCGGTGTCCAGTAATCTGCTTGGTTCGCATACATTTGCTGAGGAGCGCGATAAAAAGGCAATACTGCATCTGAAGAAGCCCAGTAGTCCCGTTTCCCTACACCCTGAAAGAAGATAGATAAATCAAATCCATAGGCAGTTCCACCTAAAGTTAATCCATATTTGAAGCGAGGAGTTGAGTTACCAATTTTAGTCAAATCACCATGGTCAGCTTCAGTTCCAGCTCCACGAGAGATTACACCGTCTCCATTTGTATCCACATAGTGAATATCGCCAGCGCCATATTTGAAATTACCACCCATAGTTTTTGAATAGTCAACTCCATTTACAGTTTTTCCGCTGTTTGTGATTACGTCATCTGCTTGAAGAAGCCTGTCGCTTGTTAATCCCCAAATTTGACCAATTTCATATCCGTCATAGTAAGTGGATAATAATTTAGAACTGTTATTCCATTTAGTTACTTCTGATTTATAATCAGACAAAGCGACATCGGTAAAAACAGAAAGATCTCGGTTGATTTGTTTGTTAAAGTTAAGGGCAAGCTCCCAACCTGTAGTTTTCATATTTCCAGAGTTTGTTTGAGCAGCTGATTGTCCAAAAGAGCCGGGAAGTGTTATGCCTGGGGCCAACATTCCTTTAGTATTACGTTCGTACCAGTCAAAAGATGCGCCAAGCACATTGAAGATTCTTAGATCAACACCTAAATCATTGGTGTACACTTTCTCCCAAGTAAGAGATGGATCAACATTTGTTGGCAATCCCGTAGAAGGAGGTGCTATAACACCACTGTTTATCCACCAAGGAGTAGCAGAATTTAAGACAGATAAAAATGCATTATTTCCTACGTTTTGATTTCCAATAGATCCTGTAGAAGCACGTAATTTAAGGTCGTTCAACCATCCTCTTGTGCCTTCCATGAATTTTTCGTTAGAAATTTTATATCCTACAGATGCTGATGGGAAAAATCCCCATTGTTGATCCGTTGGGAATTTTGAAGATCCATCATAACGACCATTTATTTCTAATAAATAAATTCCATCATAATTGTAGTTAACACGAGCAAAGAAACCTGCAATAGAATATTTAGTTTCAGCGGGATTCAAAGAACTATTGGCTGCTCCAGAAACAAATTGTTCACCTGTTGCAAGGTTGAATTCGGGTTTTGATTTATCCAAAAGAGTGTTTCTTCGAGAGTAAGAACGAGAATAATCTTGCCACTCAGAGTTGAAACCTCCTAATAATTTAATGTTATGTTTCGCGATTTGTTTGGTGTAATTACCATAAATATTGGCAACATTCGTTGTAGATTCCGCTTTAGATTGTGCTACGAAATCATTTCCCGTTTCAAGGATAGTAGGTACGGCAGTTTTTATTGTCGTTGCATTATAAGGCATTGCAGACCAGCTATCCCATGCTTGGAATTTTCCACCGTTTTGTTTCCTATTATAAAAATCAGATACTTGACTTACTTCACCTATAAGATTTAAATCTTTTGTGATTTGTGCGGTAAATTTTGCACTTAATCTGTTGTTATATGTAGTATTTTCATTCATAGAAGCATTAGATAAATATCCTCCCGCAGCACGGAAATTGTATCCTCTATAGGTCCCAAAATTCGGAGTATATTGTCCCCAACGAAGCGCGTAACCAAAATATCCACCGTAACCAGTGTCATCCGTTCCACCACCTCCATAATAGTTGAATGGTTGTCTGTAATTGCTGCGAATTGTCATTACTTTAAAATCCCCAGTTAACCATTCCGTTAATTTAGTTGTAAATCCTAAATTGATATTCGTTCTTACTTTTGATTCCTGATTGACTTTTAGCATACCATCTTGTGAAGAGTATCCTAACGAGGCATAAAAAGAACTGTTATTTCCAAGATTTCCTTGTGCTGAGAAGTTGTGAAATATTTGTAGCGAATTCTCTGCGAACAATTCTTTATTGGCATCCCAAACTCTGTAAAAATAAGGTGTACCATTTTTAATTTCCCAGTCTTCGCCATAAATCATTTCGTTACTGGTACGGTTGTTTGCATAATTTTTTTTCCAATTTTCTATTCCTGCAAGCAATGTTCTGTAGTTTGCTCCAAAAAATTCAGGATCAGCACCGTCTGTACGATTTCCGGCGGCTAATAATCCAGGAATTTCTACCGTTGGATCAAGAAATTTAAGAGTTGAGATTGGATTATAGACTGCTGAATTCCCGCTGTATGAGAATTTAATTTGTCCTTCTCCAGTTTTTCCGCTTTTTGTAGTAATAAGGATTACTCCAAATGCTGCACGAGCTCCATAAATAGATGCTGATGCTGCATCTTTCAATACAGACATACTTTCCACATCATTTGGATTAATAAGCGCTAGATCAGAGGGAACACCATCTACTAATACAAGAGGAGCGTCAGATCCATTAATTGTTCCGGAACCACGTATATTCAAATTGGCACCTCTATTAAGGTTTCCTGAATTGAATGAAATATTGACACCCGGAGTAGTTCCTTGCAATAATCGGCTAACGTCGGTAAGTGGTTTACTAGCGAAAACCTTAGCTACATCCACATTGGTTACTGCACCGGTTAAATTTGCTTTTTTCTGTGAACCAAAACCAACTACCACAATCTCGTTAAGTTGCGAAGCACTCTCCGAAAGGTCGACATTGAGTATTTGTTCTTTTGTAATTTTGACTACTTTGGTTTCAAAACCAATGTAACTAAAGATCAGCGTTTCTCCCGCTGAGGCAGAGATACGGTATTTCCCATCTAAGTCGGTAACACTGCCTTTAGTGGTTCCTTGAACTAAGATAGAAACCCCTGGTATAGGAATGCCATCTGCTTTGTTTTTAACAGTTCCAGTAATTGTTTGAGTTTGTGCAAATGCGGTTTGTACTAACAGAAACAACAAAGAAATTCGAAATAATTTTTTCATAATTATAATGGTTTTTTGATTGTTGAAGCAAATGTATTTATTTTATTGCATATAATTGCGATATTTGTCCTTATA
Source organism: Flavobacterium sp. (assembly GCA_010365135.1). Lineage (GTDB taxonomy): Bacteria > Bacteroidota > Bacteroidia > Flavobacteriales > Flavobacteriaceae > Flavobacterium. Next base: position 6,950 of record JAAFGY010000088.1, on the reverse strand, counting down.
TTTTTGATTTATTTTTTAATAACGCAAAATAATGCAATTATTTATATAAATCTGCTAATTAATTTGTTTTTGATTGCTGATTCCGCATTTTAGTGTTTTCAATATGCAATATCGCATTATATATCAAATAATAAATTATACATTTGTCCATAGAATTTAAAATTTGAGCTATGCTAAAAGCCGAGAGACACAATTATATAATGGATAAACTTGTTAAGGAACAAAAAGTTAACACCATTAATTTAGCGCATGATTTGAAAATTTCTGAAGACAGTATACGCAGAGACTTAAATGAATTGAACCGAAAAGGGCTTCTTGAAAAAGTGTATGGTGGCGCATTTCCTATTGTAGATAAGCCAACCAATATTTTTGACATTACCATTCTTAATGGAGACAAAAAAAATAGTATAGGAAACAAAGCACTTTCATTAATCCATGACGGACAGGTTATTATAATAAGTGGAGGGACTACAAACTTGGCTTTTTCAAAATTAATTCCTCACGATTTAAAAGCGACTATTTATACTTATAGTTTACCAATAGCCATGCAATTATCCCAACATCCTAATGTAGAACTTATATTTATTGGAGGAAAAATGCAAAAAAAAGCAATGGTCACCATAGGCATGGATGTAGTGCAGGTTTTGTCCAAAGTAAAAGCCGATATTTGTTTTATGGGATCCAGCAGTATCAATGTGAGGTTAGGGCTTACAGAAATGGGTTACGAGGTTTCACTCGTTAAAAAAGCGATGATGGAAGCTTCGGACAAGGTGGTTTGTATGGTAACCTCCGAAAAACTAAATACCAAAATGCCTTATCTTGTCTGCGAACTCAATCAACTTAATACCATCATTACCGATTTAAATCCGAATAATCCAATATTGGAGGAGTACTTAAAAGCAGGTGTTCAAGTGTTATAAAAATGCTTTATTTGCATTATGTTGCGTTATTTACATCTTTTTATTAAAATAATGCATAAATATGTCTTTTTTGCATTATTCTTGTTTATATTTGTGTCGTAAATCTTTAAGCGAACATAATTATGGGCATAATTCAATCATTATCTTATACAGAACCAGGTAAGTACGAAACCACACGGTTTGAAAAAATTCACAATATAATTTTCCAAAATTCAACAGAAGCGTCACGAATTGTTGCGCAAGAAATAGCACATTTAATAAAGTCGAAACAAGCCAAAAATGAACCTTGTATATTAGGGTTAGCCACAGGTTCATCACCCATAAAAGTATACGAGGAATTGGTACGACTTCATAAAGAAGAAGCACTAAGTTTTAACAATGTAGTTACTTTCAATTTGGATGAATATTATCCAATGACAAAAGAAAATAATCAGAGTTATCATTATTTTATGCACCAGCATCTTTTTAATCATATCGACATCAAACCCGAAAACATCAATATTCCTGACGGAACGATAAGCATTGAAAATCTAAATCAGTATTGCGTTGATTATGAAATGAAAATAAAAAATGCCGGCGGACTCGATTTTCAATTGTTAGGAATTGGCCGTACGGGTCACGTAGGATTCAACGAGCCAGGTTCCCACATCAATTCTGGAACTCGTATCATTACTTTAGATCACATTACCAGAGTGGACGCCTCTTCTGATTTCAACGGTATCGAAAACGTACCCAAAAGAGCGATCACGATGGGCGTTTCTACCATTCTCAGATCCAAAAGAATTATATTAATGGCTTGGGGCCAAAATAAAGCTTCCATCATCAAGAGAACCATTCAGGGAGAAATAAGCCCAGAAGTTCCGGCTACATTTTTACAAAATCACGATAATGTTACTTTCGTTTTAGATCAATCGGCAGCTTCAGAATTAACCCGATTTGATACACCATGGTTGGTTGGAGAATGTGTTTGGACCAATGAATTAAAACACAAAGCCATTGTTTGGCTTTGCCAAAAAACCAAGCAAGCTATATTAAAACTTACCGATAGAGACTACAATAATAACGGAATGTCCGATTTATTAGCACAAGAAGGTTCTGCTTATGATTTGAATATCAATATGTTTAATGTCTTGCAACATACTATTACTGGATGGCCAGGAGGAAAACCCAATACCGATGATTCTCATAGACCAGAAAGAGCCAATCCAGCCAAGAAAAGAGTGATCCTCTTTAGTCCTCATCCTGATGATGACGTGATTTCTATGGGAGGAACGTTTTCAAAATTAATAAAACAAGGTCATGAGGTTCATGTAGTTTACCAAACTTCTGGAAATATTGCTGTGACGGACGATGAGGCATTAAAATTTGCTGAAGTATGCAACGATTTTGTAGGTCAAATAGATTTGGGAATTAATTTTCAGGAGATTATCGATTTCATCAACAATAAAAAAGAAAATGAAGTTGATTCTTTAGAAGTTAGAAAATTAAAAGGATTAATTAGACGACATGAGTCTTATGCTGCCACAAGATATATGGGATTAAAAGATGAAAATGCACACTTTTTGGATCTTCCTTTTTATGAAACAGGTCGAGTAAAGAAAAATCCATTAGGACCTGAAGATATCGACATAGTAAAGGAAATTATCGCAAAAATAAAACCACATCAGATTTTTGCAGCCGGAGACCTTGCTGATCCGCACGGCACTCACGAAGTTTGTCTGAACGCCATTTTTGCCGCTATGAAACAACTCAAAGCGAAACCTTACATGAACGATTGTTGGTTATGGTTGTACAGAGGCGCTTGGCATGAATGGGATATCCACGAGATTGATATGGCTGTGCCATTGAGTCCAGATGAAGTTTTGATGAAAAGACACGCTATTTTGTACCATCAATCTCAAAAAGATAGAGTGATGTTTCAAGGAAATGACTCTAGAGAATTTTGGGTAAGAGCGGAAGATCGCAACAAGAATACGGCACAATTATACGATGATTTAGGTTTGGCAGAATATCAAGCAATAGAAGCTTTCAAACGTTTTGATTATTAAATAACTGTTTTTTAAATTTTAGACTTTTATAAATAGCTTTTTTAAGTCAATTTTATTCAGTGGAAGAAAACACAAAATTCCACGATGATACTATTAAATTAGAAAGCTATATTTTACTTTTGTATACATAATCAAAATACTTTAAACTAAGTGCCAACCCAACTTCAATTACAACAATTAGCAGCATCGATAGAAGGCCAACTTTTAAATGATGATCTTAGTAAAACAATTTATTCTACGGATGCGTCCGCTTATAGAATGAGACCGATTGCCGTTGCGTATCCAAAAAATAAGGAGGATATTATCAAGTTGATGCATTTTGCAACCGAGAATAAAATTTCGCTTACGCCAAGAACTGCGGGTACTTCATTGGCAGGACAAACTGTAGGAAACGGAATTATCGTGGATGTTTCAAAACATTTTACCAAGATTATTTCTTTTAATGGCTATAAAAAAACAATAACGGTAGAACCCGGAATCATTCGGGATGAGTTGAATATCTTTTTAAAACCTCACGGATTATTTTTTGGACCCAATACTTCCACTTCAAATAGATGTATGATAGGAGGAATGGTCGGGAACAATTCATCGGGAACCACTTCGATTCGATATGGAGTGACTCGTGATAAAATTGTCGAGATAAAAACGATTCTGAGTGACGGCTCTTCAGCTGTCTTTGGTGAACTCTCTTCGCCTGATTTTCTTGAAAAAACAAAAGGAAATTCGCTGGAAAGTTCGATTTATAAAACGATTTATGAGGAACTTTCGAATGAAGAAAATCAAAAAGAGATTGTAAAAGAATTTCCAAAACCAGAAATTCACCGCCGAAATACTGGATATGCGGTTGATTTATTATTGAAATCAGAATTATTTTCAGGGCTAGAGCCAAAATTAAATCTTGGCAAATTACTTTGCGGAAGCGAAGGAACTTTGGCCTTCACCACAGAAATTACTTTGAAATTGGACGATCTACCACCAACAAATAATGTGATGGTGGTAGCCCATTTTCATACCATTCAAGAAAGTTTAGAAGCCGTGGTCGTGGCAATGAAACACCATTTGTACACTTGCGAAATGATGGACGATACCATTTTGGATTGTACCAAAAACAATCGGGAACAATCTAAAAACCGATTATTTATAGAAGGGAATCCAAAAGCCATAATGATGTTTGAAGTCGCTTCAGAATCAATGGAAGACGCCGAAAATCAAGCAAATGCATTGGTTGATGATCTGAAAGATAGCAATTTTGGTTATGCGATAATTAAATTATATGGAGCCGATATTGATCGAATTATCGAACTCCGAAAAGCGGGTTTGGGTCTTTTAGGAAGTATCGTTGGCGATAATAAAGCCGCCGATTCGATCGAAGATACTGCAGTAGAATTGAGTGATTTGCCCAATTATATTGCCGAATTTGCAGCGATGATGAAAAAATACAACCAAGAGGCGATTTACTATGCTCACGCGGGAGCAGGCGAATTGCATTTGCGTCCGATTTTGAATTTAAAGAAAAAAGAAGATGTAGTACTTTTTAGAACCATTGCAACCGAAGTGGCACATTTGGTCAAAAAATATCGTGGTTCATTGAGCGGAGAACACGGTGATGGAATCGTTCGTGGAGAATTTATTCCATTTATGATTGGCGACAAGAATTATGAATTATTAAAAAGAATAAAATCAGCTTTCGATCCCAACGGCATTTTAAACATTGGAAAAATCGTCAATACTTCTAAAATGGACGAAAATCTTCGGGTGGAAGCGGGGAGAGTGGAACCAGAAATTAAGACTATTCAAGATTTTTCCGATAGTTTAGGCATTTTGCGCGCTGCAGAAAAATGCAATGGTTCCGGCGATTGCAGAAAATTACCTTCGGCTGGCGGAACTTTATGTCCCAGTTATCGCGCCACCAGAAATGAAAAAGATACCACTCGGGCTAGAGCCAATGCACTGCGAGAATATTTAACAAATTCTAAAAAAGACAACAAATTCAACCATAAAGAACTTTATCAAGTTTTTGAATTGTGTGTAAGTTGCAAAGCTTGTGCCAGTGAATGTCCAAGTAATGTGGATGTTGCAGCACTAAAAGCAGAATTTTTGTACCAATATCAAAAAACAAATGGCTATTCGCTACGCAACCGAATTTTTGCAAACAATGCCAAAATGAACAGTTTAGGAAGTCTGCTGCCTTCAATAACTAATTTTGTTTCTAATTTGAGTTTTGTAAAAGAATTAATGGGAGTTGCCACCAAACGAGAAGTGCCGCATTTGGCCAAAATAACTTTTAGAAAAAGGTACGAAAATAATCAATCAAAAGGAAAAAAGCATTCGTTTCCAAACGGTAAAGTTTATTTGTTTTGTGATGAGTTTACTAATTTTTATGATGTTTCAGTTGGAATTGATGCCTTTGAATTATTGACAAAATTAGGATATAAAGTAGAAATAATCCATCACGAAGAAAGCGGAAGAACTTATATTTCTAAAGGTTTTCTGGAAGAAGCTCAGGCTATTGCCAATAAAAATGTGGCGATTTTCAAAGATTTAATTTCCGAAAATACACCTTTAATTGGAATTGAACCATCAGCGATATTGACTTTCAGAGACGAATACATTCGATTGGCAAAAGACAAAGAAAGTGCCGAAAAAATTGCTAAAAATGCACTTACCATTGAAGAGTTTTTCAAAAGAGAAATCACTTCTGGCAAAATTCATTCCGACCAATTTTCCAATATTGAAAAAACCATAAAAATTCACGGACATTGCCATCAAAAATCTTTGAGTTCCGTTGAAGCTACTTTTGCGATGTTGAATTTGCCCAAAAACAGTTCCGTAACCATATACAATTCGGGTTGTTGTGGAATGGCGGGTTCTTTTGGTTACGAAAAGGAACACTATGATATTAGTATGCAAATAGGGGAAGATACTTTGTTTCCAAAAATTCGTGCAACAGATTCCGAAACCGCAATTGCAGCTGCTGGAACTAGTTGCCGCCACCAAATTTTTGATGGAACGAATAGAAAGGCCTTGCATCCAGTGACTATTTTAAGGTCTTGTTTGAAATAAAAATGTTGTTCATAAAGTTTATTTTTATTAGCCCTCCAAGGTTTGAAAAAACATTGGAGGGCTATCATTTCCATATTGTTATTTCTCTATAAATAATCAAAAATTAGTACCGCAAGACTTCGTAAATTGAATTTGTTTTCTATATTTGGAATTTTAAAATAATTTGCTTTTTCAGCAAAACTAAGTTGCAAAATTTACATTACACTTAAATTTAACGATACAATTTACCACATGACCTTCTCAAGTTTATTTAGGAAAAAGACAGTTCACGACATATTGAAGCAAGTAGCTAAAAATGAATCCGACGGGCATAATGCATTAGGAAAACACCTGACAGCAAGGGATTTGACTGCTTTTGGAATTGCCGCAATTGTTGGAGCAGGAATTTTTAGCACCATTGGTAAAGCCAGTGCCGATGGAGGTCCCGCCGTTATTTTTCTTTTCTTGTTCACTGCGATTGCCTGCAGTTTTGCCGCTTTTGCTTATGCTGAATTTGCTTCGATGGTTCCTGTTTCTGGGAGTGCTTATACCTATTCTTATGTAGCTTTTGGAGAAATTATCGCTTGGATTATTGGTTGGGCATTAATTATGGAATACGCCATTGGAAATATAACAGTCGCCATTTCCTGGAGCGATTATTTTACGGGTTTGCTTGAAAGTGGGGGGATTCATTTGCCACAGTGGGTTCAAATGGATTATTTAACTGCTTCGAATGGGTTTAAAGATGCCACTGCTTTGATGCAAGGCGGAAAATCTTTCGAAAATTTAAGTTCCGGATTACAGACTGCTTTTACGGCTTGGACAACTTCACCAGTCATTGGTTCATTTCATTTGGTTGCCGATTTACCTGCATTACTCATCATTATTTTAATTACAGCATTGGTTTATCGTGGAATGAAAGAATCCAGAAATGCCAGTA
>JAAFGY010000087.1 GCA_010365135.1 Flavobacterium sp. | reverse complement strand
TAAATATTTCCATCAAAAAAATAATTTCAATGATTACAAAAATCCCAGCGGGATTAAATATTTCTAGAAAAAAATATTTTCAATGATTCCAAAAATCACAGAGGGATTTAATATTTCTATAAAAAACAACGCAATAACACCAAAAATCCCAGCGGGATTAAATGTTTATAAAAAAAACAATGTCAATTATATATATTCGACCCCAGCTGGGGTCGAATATTATTTCAATCAATTCAATTTCTATAAATAGTAACTCCTCTACCATTTCTACTCGTGATTCTCAATCTGCTTGTACGCGTCAATCACTTTTTTGACTAAGCGATGGCGCACAATATCTTTATCATCCAGATAAATAATCCCAATTCCTTCAACATCTTTCAAAACCAAAATAGCTTCTTTCAAACCAGAAATCGTTCGTCGTGGCAAATCGACTTGACCGGGATCGCCAGTAATCATAAACTTGGCATTTTTTCCCATACGAGTCAGGAACATTTTCATTTGTGAGTGCGTGGTATTTTGGGCTTCGTCCAGAATTACGAAGGCGTTATCTAGGGTTCGTCCGCGCATAAATGCCAAAGGTGCAATTTGGATAATACCTTTCAAAATATAATCTTCCAGTTTTTCGTTGGGCAACATATCACGCAAAGCATCGTACAAAGGTTGCATATAGGGATCCAGTTTTTCCTTCATATCGCCGGGAAGAAAACCCAAGTTTTCACCAGCTTCGACCGCTGGACGAGTTAAAATAATGCGTTTGACTTGTTTTTCTTTCAACGCTTTCACAGCCATAGCCACGCCTGTGTATGTTTTCCCAGTTCCCGCTGGACCTACGGCAAAAACCATATCGTTTTTAACCATTGTGTCCACTAACAATTGCTGATTGGGCGTCATTGCTTTGATGATCTTTCCACCAACACCGTGTACCAAAATTTTGTCGTGACCAAAAGCCTTTGCATCGTCCTGAATGGTACTTTGCAGCACACGTTCAATGACATTATTGTCGATGTTGTTGTAGCGCGTAAAATGAAGCATCAAACGGTTGAAGCGGTTTTCGAACTCATCTAAGACTTCTTTTTCGCCAAAAGCCTTCAAAGTAGTTCCTCGGGCAACAATTTTCAATTTGGGATAATATTTTTTAATTATTTCAAGATGAGTGTCTTGAGCGCCCCAAAAATCTTTTGGAGCGATGTCTATGAGCTCGATGATTCTTTCGTTCAAAAGCGGTAGTTTTAAGTTATTAATTTAAGATAAATCGCAACCCAATTCCATTGGAATTGGTAATTAAATCTAGTTTTGGTTCATTAAATTGTTTGTATCCGGTAGTGTTTTGGTTGTTATAGTCCGCAACTACATTTTTAATTTTTTTCGAAAATCCAATCTTGACTGGAATGGCAACTATGATGGCTGCAATACCTATATAAGTGAATACTGATGGATAGATTCTGTTTTCAACCTTTATTATTGAATGAGAAATATCATCTGAATAAGTCAATTTTTGCTTAGATGTTAAATTAGTTATCATGTCTGTCAAAATTAATACTGAACCTCCAATAAAAAGCACATTCCCAACAGTTTTTTTAGACCTTCCTGCTTTATAATCGGCTAATAATTTTTCATTGTCTTTTAATAATTCCCGGACTTGATCGGGCGAAATTTTTTGATTTTCAGAATTTAAAATGTTTCCATTAGACTTGTACATTAATTTTTGAGAATACGATTGAAAAAAGCAAAAGATAAACAAAAGCAAAGAAAAAGATTTAATCATTATGTTCGTTCTAAATAATTAATTTAAGATAAATCGCAAGCCAATTCCACTCGAATTGGTAATTAAATCTAGTTTTGGGTTATTGTATCCAATAGCGGATTGATTATTATATTCTGTGACAACATTTTTAATTTTTTTAGAAAAACCGATCTTGACCGGAATGGCAACAACCATTGAAGCCAAACCAACTATGGATAGAGCAAATGGACTTCCATTGTCATAATTAGTATCATTATAATTGGAATTTGAGCTTAAAGTTTGATAGTAAGTATTAAACAAAAACAATCCCATCCCTCCATAAAGCAAAACATTTCCAATCGTTTTCTTTGTTCTTCCGGCATTATAATTGGCTAATAATTGTTGATTGTTTTTTAGTAATTCCCTGACTTGATCGGGCGAAATTTTTTGATTTTCAGAATTTAAAATAGTCCCATTGGACTCATACACTAATTTTTGTGAATACGATTGAAAAATGCAACAGATAAACAAAAGCAAAGAAAAAGATTTAATCATTATATTCGTTTTAAGTTTTTAATTTAAGGTAAATCGCAACCCAATTCCGTTTGAATTGGTAATTAAATCTAATTTTGGGTTATTGTATCCAGTGGCGGATAGATTATTATATTCCGTGACAACATTTTTAATTTTTTTCGAAAATCCAATTTTAACGGGAATTGCAACTGCTACGGCCGCTAATCCGACAAAAGTTAATGCAGAAGGATAATTCCTTTCGGTTTGTATTGAATTTCCAGTAACTGTGGTATTTCCATCGGTTGTGGCACCTACAATTAAATCTCCTATAACCATTGCAGATCCTCCAATAAGTAAAATATTTCCAACCGTTTTCTTTGTTCTTCCGGCATTATAATTGGCTAATAATTTTTGATTGTTTTTTAATAATTCCCTAACTTGGTCTGGCGAAATTTTTTGATTTTCGGAATTTAAAATGTTTCCGTTGGACTTGTACACTAATTTTTGAGAATACGATTGAAAAATGCAACAGAAAAAAAGAAGAACAAATAATTGTTTAATCATAATGGGTTTTGTTTTTAAATTCAAATTGTAAAAATCTAATTAATTAAAGCCGAAAATACTTTAGCTTTGCATTTCTCAAATTTAATAAGTTTTTGGTTGCGTTTCTTTTTTATTTATAAACAATTTTATGTCAATAATTACCCTTACCACCGATTACGGCTTGAAAGACCACTTTGTAGGTGCTTTAAAAGGGAAAATTTTATCCGAGTATTCCGAGGCTACCATTATTGACATTTCGCATCATATTGACGCATTCAACACTGTAGAAGCGAGTTACATTATTGGAGTTGCTTATTCGAGTTTCCCAAAAGGTACGGTGCATCTCATTGGTGTGGATATGGAATTCAACAAAGAAAACCAACATATCGTGATGCAATGGAACGATCATTATTTTATTGCCGCCGATAATGGTATTTTGAGCATGCTCACGCAAAAAATTGTTCCCCAAAAAATAGTTACCATCAACATTCACGACCGTTTGCCCAGTGATGCCACCGATTTGGATGTTTTCGTAAAAGTGGCCTGCCACATTGCCAAAGGCGGTTTGCTAAACGTTATTGGCAAAGAAATAAAATCCATCAAACAAGTCACCGATTTGCAGGCTGTTCCCGCCAATGACGGAACTTCGATAAAAGGATACGTGATTTACATTGATCATTTTGGGAATGCAGTAACGAATATTTCAAAAAAACAATTCTTAGAAGTCGCCAAAGGAAGACCGTACGAAATTGTCTTAAGGACCAAAAATATCAAAACGATTTTGCCCAATTATTCTGCTATTGCGAGTTCTGATAAATATCCAATTAAGAATTATGAAGGCGAAAAATTGGCCATTTTCAACGAAGCGGGTTTTCTCGAAATTGCTATTTTTAAGAGCAATCCAGCAAAATTGGGTTCCGCAAATAGCTTGTTGGGTTTGAATTATAGGGATGTTATCACAATCAAATTTGTTTAAAGTTTAAAATAGTAAATTAATGAAAATCAAATTTCTTCTTTTAATTTCTATAATTGCATTTTCAAGTTGCAAAAAAAACAATCCAAAAATTGAAGAAAATCCAAAATTTGTAAAAGTTTGGTTTGATACTGTAAAATCATTTCCTTTCACGGCAAAACTAATTATTAAAAAAGACAGTACATTTGAATATCGTGGTGGAGCCTGTACTTCAAGTTTTGGAGCAAAAGGAAGCTGGAAAATGGAAAACGACACTATAATTTTAAATAGCATAAAACCAAAAAAATGCATGTGGAAGCGTGATTTTGGACTTTTTTGTTTAACTTTTGAAGAAATGAAGGCAGGTAATATTGAAGAAGATAATAAAACTATTAAAGGCTGTGAACCAAAAGGCGAGGATTCTTATGAAAATTTTGAAAACGAAAAATTTTACTTTAGAAATGATACTTTAATTCATAAAAATGATGAGCATGATAAAATTAAAAATTGTCCAAAATCAAAAATAGCATTCTTAGATAAAGAAAAAATTAGAAAATAGGGCATAATTCTACTATTTACAACTTTTGTCATTCCGACGAAGGAGGAATCACATAACGTGAGCATATGAGATTCCTCCTTCGTCGGAATGACAACAAAACCAACAAACTTAATTTTCAACAAATGCTGTAAAAAAATAGAATCAAGTAAAAAAAGTAATCTTCAATCATCAATCAAATGTTCATACGAATAGTAAAAATGTCCTTTCACGAAGAAAATATTCCGGCTTTTTTAGAGAACTTCGAAATCATAAAATACAAAATACGAAACGCGCCCGGAAACCGTTTATTGGAATTGTATCAAGACAAAACCAACAAATGTATTTTCTTTACTTACAGTTATTGGGAAACCGAAGAAGACCTAGAAAATTACAGAAAATCAGAGCTTTTTAACGAAGTTTGGGCCTTTACAAAAAAATTATTCAATGATAAACCCGAAGCCTGGAGCGTGGATAAACTTTCAAGTTTAGAATAATTACGAATTGAAAATTACGAATTACGAATAACCAAATTAACAAATAACCAAATAAACATTAGATGAAATCAATAGTCATAAGAGAAATAAAATCCTTCTTCGGTTCGCCAATCGGTTATTTGGTGATTGCCGTTTTCCTGATTGGAAACGGATTATTCCTTTGGGTTTTCAAAGGAGAATACAATATTTTGGACAGCGGTTTTGCCGATTTGAGTCCGTTTTTTACCTTGGCACCTTGGATTCTGATTTTCTTGATTCCTGCCGTTACGATGCGCAGTTTTTCGGATGAAAAAAAGCAGGGAACATTGGAATTATTGTTGACAAAACCTTTGGGCATTTGGCAAATTATAAACGGAAAATTCTTGGGTTCGATGTTGTTAATCGTTATGGCGATTATTCCCACCTTTATTTATGTGTGGGTCATTTCTGGTTTAGGTTCGCCCGAAGGGAATATCGATATGGGCAGCACAATGGGTTCTTATTTTGGATTATTATTCCTCATTGCAGGGTATTCCGCCATTGGAATCTTCACTTCTACGCTATCCGAAAATCAAATTGTGGCTTTTATTGTGTCGGTATTTTTGTGTTTCTTTTTTTACTTTGGATTCGAAAGTGTGGCCACGATTGTTCCTAGTTTTCAAGCGCTAATTTCAAGTATTGGAATGCAAGAACATTTCAAAAGTATGAGTCGTGGCGTGATCGACACTCGGGATGTCATTTATTTTGTGAGCATTACCATCTTGTTCCTATCATTTACTGTTTATAATTTAAAATCCATTAAATCGTAATGACAACTTCCAACAAAAATAACTTGAAATCTCTGCTGATTGTTGTTGCTCTTCTTTTGGTTTTGAATGTGTTTAGCGGCTATTTTTTCCATCGTTTTGATTTAACCAATGACAAAAGATACACCCTTTCGACCATTTCTTTGAATATCATCAAACAAGTGCAAAATCCATTGTACGTAAAAATCTATTTGCAAGGTGATTTACCGGCTGAATTCAAGCGTTTACAAAGCGAAACAAGGGATTTATTCGAAGAATTTCAAGCCTATAACAAGAATATTGTTTTCGAATTTGTTGATCCTTTGGAGAACGAAGATGAAAGTATGGACAACATCAAAAATCTGTATCAAAAAGGGCTTACGCCAATAAACATCACCGTTGACGACAAAGGAAAACAGTCACAAGCGATGGTATTTCCTTGGGCGATTGCCGTTTATAACAATAAAGAAGTCAATATTCCGCTGTTGAAAAACATAATGGGCGCTTCGACCACGCAAAAAGTGATTGGTTCCGTGCAACATTTGGAATATTCTATTGCCGATGCCATTAACAAAATTACCAAGGAAAAACAAAAGAAAGTGGCCGTTATCAAAGGAAACGGTGAATTGCAAGATGTGCAAATTGCCAAATTCCTGATGCAAGTTCGGGAAAGTTATCACATTGGACCCTTTACCTTAGATTCAGTAGCAAAAAATCCAATGGGAAGTCTGGAAGCTTTGCAAAAATACGACTTGGCGATTATTGCCAAACCAACAGAAACCTTCACTGATTCCGAGAAACAAGTCTTGGATCAGTTCATCGTCAATGGGGGAAAAACATTGTGGTTGGTCGATCAAGTGAATATGGAAATGGACAGTTTATATAATGATTCTGGCGCCACTTTGGCCTTTCCAAGAGATTTGAATTTGAACGATATGTTTTTCAAATACGGGTTTCGAATTAATCCTGATTTGGTTAAAGATGAACAGGGAAGCCCAATAAAATTAGCTACTGGCGATCCTGGAAGTTCGGCTCAATTTCAGGACTTCAATTGGAAATTTGCACCGCAAGTGTACCCAATAAGTAAACATCCCATTGTAAAAAACTTGGGCGGAATCAAGTTTGATTTTGCTAATCCAATTGACACTTTGAAAAACGGTATCAAGAAAACGGTGTTATTGCAATCATCACGATATTCGAAGAAAATAGGTTCTCCGGTTGAAATTAATTTAAGTAGCGTTGCCGAAACTACTTCGCCAAATGATTATTTGAGCAAGGGCAATATTCCGCTTTCGGTTTTGCTGGAAGGTTCTTTTCATTCCATGTTCGAAAATCGAGTGTTGCCTTTTGAGCAGAAAACATTTGAAGCCAAAGGTCAAGCCAATAAAATGATTGTGATTTCGGACGGTGATTTGATAAGAAATCAATTGGATAAGAATTTTCAACCTGTAGAATTGGGTTACGACCAACGTTCTGGAAATTTGTATGACAACAAGGATTTCTTGATGAATTGCGTCAATTATTTATTGGATGACAACGGACTTATTAACATTCGAAGCAAAGACCTCGAATTGCCTTTATTGGATAAAAAAAAAGTTTACGAAAGTTATACCACGACACAATTTATAACTATCGGGCTTCCACTCTTTATTTTAGCACTTTTTGGGGTTGTTTTTACCTTTCTTCGAAAGAAAAAATATGCTAAGTAATGTTAATAAAAAAAGTTTTATTCTTAAGATAGTTTACGATATATTTGTAGACTATATCGTATTTTGAATATAAGGCAAAGTAAAGACCAAAAATAAAATTAAACAGATGAAATTTATAGTATCGAGTTCGTACTTATTAAAACAACTACAAGTTCTAGGAAATGTTATCAATAGTAGCAATACTTTACCCATTTTAGACAACTTCCTTTTTGAATTGGATCATAATACATTAACGGTTTCAGCTTCGGATTTAGAAACTACGATGTCAGCCACTTTAGACATTGATTCTACAAGCAAAGGAAGTGTTGCTGTTCCTGCCAAATTGCTTTTAGAAATCCTAAAAACCTTTCCAGAACAACCCTTGACTTTCACCGTTGAAGAAAATAGTACGATTGAAATCAGTTCCAATTCAGGGAAATATGTCTTGGCATATGCTCCGGGAGAAGAGTTTCCAAAATCCGTGAACTTAGACGAACCTTCGGTGACTTTGGTTCCTGCCGATGTTTTGGCAACAGCGATCAGCAAAACGATATTTGCTGCTGGAAACGACGATTTACGTCCAGTAATGTCGGGTGTTTTCTTCCAATTTTCTCCACAAGGTTTGACATTTGTTGCCACCGATGCACACAAATTAGTAAAATATGCTCGAACTGATGTAACGGCTTCGCAAGTGGCCGACTTCATTATGCCAAAGAAACCTTTGACTATCTTGAAAAATATTCTTGGTGCTTCAGATGCCGAGGTTAAAATTGAATACAACGATTCGAATGCTACTTTTTCATTCGATAATTACATATTGATGTGTCGTTTGATTGACGGAAAATATCCCAACTATGAAGCGGTGATTCCAAAAGAAAATCCAAACAAATTGATGATTGATAGAACACAATTTTTGAATTCTGTTCGACGTGTCGCGATTTTCTCTAACAAAACTACCCACCAAATTCGGTTGAAAATTGCGGGTGCTGAATTGAATATTTCTGCCGAAGATATTGATTATTCAAACAAAGCCGAAGAGCGATTGACTTGTGATTACCAAGGGGACGATATGCAAATTGGGTACAATTCTCGTTTCTTGACTGAAATGTTGACCAACTTACAATCCGATATGATTATGCTGGAAATGTCGTTGCCAAACAGAGCCGGAATCCTTACTCCAGTGGATGGATTAGAAGATGGCGAAACGGTGACCATGCTTGTTATGCCAGTAATGCTAAATAATTAATTTTATAATGCAGATTTAGATTTCATTCTTGATCACAATCAGGAACATTTAAAAAGTTAACTAACCAAACCATTTTTATATTTAAAAAGCCCCAATTTTGCAATTGGGGCTTTTTTGTTTACTCGTGCATGGCTAGAATGGGAATATCTAACCGATTCGAAAATTGCTGTGTCAAACTCGGTTTAAATAATTCGACGAAAAAGTTTCTTTTGTAAGTGATCATGGCTAATATGTCGATATCTTTAAACAAAACAAAATCTAAGATAGTATCATGCACATCATCGCTGGGAATTACTGAAAACTGAACAGGTTCGTCTGCAAATTCTTCTTCCCATTGTTTTATGGTAGCAGTAGTAATATCTGATTTATTCGTTTTTACATATAAACACCTCACTTTGGCATCCGTTTTTCTGGCAATTTTCAGCACATCTTTGAGTGCTTTTTTATCTTTGTCTCTGAAACGAGTAGTAAAACCGATGGTTTTAATTTTCTTGAATTTGGCTTCTAAAGGAACACTTAAAACAGGTACATCGACTGCAGTCAACACATTTCCAGTATTTGTGCCTAAGAAAAAGGCTTCCCAACCTGATGCTCCAGAAGTTCCCATAACAATAAAGTTTATTTTTTCTTCTTGGATTGCTTTTTTAATATTGTACAATAAACTGCCATCCATCAGCCGATGACTCATTTTTATATGATTGAGATTTCGTTGTTCTGCAATGGCGTGAAGCTTGGGAATTTCCTCTTTAAACATATCAAATTGTGATAACTGCAGGGAATCAAAAAGGACATTATAATTCTCTGGAAAAAACTGGTTGTCGTAAATGGGGAGTTCAAAGGTGTGCAATAAAACGAGTTCACCATTCACTATTTTAGCAAATTCTAAAGCGTGAACAAAAGCATTAGTGGCAGCTTCGGAAAAATCTGTGGGAAACAAAATCTTTTTCATTTTTGAGAAGTTTAAGTGATTTCATACCTTAAAGATAAACAAAAAAAACAATCGAGGATAAATATTATCAGATGTTTATGATAAATTATACGATTATCCGTTGCTAGTACCAAAATAAATAGTGGCACCCGAAGGATCCGATTTTGACAGATTAAAGCGCTTTTTTAAATTTGAATTCCGAAATGGTTTTCAATCGGTGTAAAATCCGTTTTTATCTGTGTGCTACTGTTTTTAAATTTTCGTTCCATTTGGTTATCGTCCTGTAACTTCTTAAAAGAAAAGCCTTCTAGATTTAAAATTTGATACTTATTTAGATTTAGTACCTTTGCAACCAATACGAAAAAAATATGCTACATAACGATTCCATAGTGGCGCTTGCCACACCTTCGGGAGCTGGTGCCATTGCTATTATTCGGATTTCCGGAGAGATTGCTATTACTATTGGAAATTCTGTTTTTAAATCCATAAAAAATAAAGATTTAACCCAACAAAAATCCCATACTTTGCATTTGGGTCATATCATCGATAATCAAAAGACACTAGACGAAGTTTTAGTTTCTATTTTCAAAGGGCCTCACTCCTACACTGGCGAAAATACCATCGAGATTTCCTGCCACGGTTCGACTTATATTCAGCAGCAAATTATTCAGTTATTGCTTCGAAATGGCTGTAGAATGGCCAATCCTGGTGAATTTACCCTAAGAGCTTTTTTAAACGGCAAACTCGATTTATCGCAAGCCGAAGCTGTAGCCGACCTGATTTCGTCCGACAACGAAGCTTCGCACCAAATCGCAATGCAACAAATGCGGGGTGGTTTCTCGAACGAAATTGCCAAACTCCGAGAAGAATTATTAAACTTCGCTTCCCTAATCGAACTCGAATTGGACTTTGCCGAAGAAGATGTCCAATTTGCCGACCGAACCCAATTTCACGAATTATTAAACCGAATTGAGTTTGTATTAAAACGACTGATTGATTCTTTCGCTGTGGGTAATGTCATCAAAAACGGTATTCCTGTTGCCATTGTGGGCGAACCCAACGTGGGAAAATCGACTTTGTTGAACGCCTTGTTGAACGAAGAACGCGCCATTGTTTCGCACATTGCTGGAACCACTCGGGACACGATTGAAGACGAATTGGTGATTGGCGGCATTGGTTTTCGCTTCATTGATACAGCTGGAATCCGGGAAACGGAAGACCATATCGAAAGCATTGGAATTCGTAAGACTTTCGAAAAAATAGAACAAGCGCAGGTGGTGATTTATTTATTAGACAGCAGTTTGCAAATGGCAGATGGCAGTTTGCAGATGAATCAAATAGAAATTGAAAAAATCAAAAATCAGTTTCCTCTAAAACCGCTAATTGTTGTTGGAAACAAATCAGATTTGCTTAGCAAAAAGGAAGCTGAAAATCTGAAATCTGAAATCTGCGATCTGAATTTAATTTCTGCCAAAAACAATATAGGAATCGATGAACTCAAAAACCAACTCCTTTCCTTTGTGAATACGGGCGCACTTCGCAATAACGAAACCATTGTGACCAACACCAGACATTACGATTCGTTGCTGAAAGCTTTAGAAGAAATCACAAAAGTAAAATTTGGTTTAGAAACGAATTTGTCGAGTGATTTGATTGCTTTGGATATTCGCGAAGCTTTGTATCAGTTTGGGCTGATTACGGGGCAAGTCAGTAACGATGAGCTATTGGGGAATATTTTCGCAAATTTCTGTATTGGAAAATAACACACCAAATAGAATTATTCTTAGTTTTTATTATTGATTAAGTTCACTACTAACTTAACCATAATGTCTTTTTCTGCGGATTTACTTTCGGCAATCATTATGGTTATAGCTACCAAAGCGTTGTCGCCTATTCTTTTGTTCCCTTGTTCGTTTAGCAAGCGGTTATTCATCGCCAAAAAATACACAAAAAGTCCCGCTGCTATGCGTTTATTTCCATCAGAAAACGAATGGTTTTTGACTATAAAGTACAACAAATTAGCTGCTTTTTCTTCGAAAGTCGGGTATAAATCGAGGCTATCAAAAGTTTGGTAAATCGTTTCTAATGAACTTTTGAATGATTGGTCTTTTTCATTCCCAAATAAACCTCCTGCTTTTTGAAAATCTCTCCAGATGATTATTTGCTGAATTGCTTCTTCATAATTGAGTTTTTGGATTTTCTCTTCTGTTGATACACTATCAATGGATAATATTTGATGGTCGTATTTATCTAAAGTTTCAAGTGCGTATGCATATTGTTCTATGACACCAAGAATTCCTTTGGCTTCGGATGAAGTCAGGCTTTCTATATTTCCAGCATTTGAAGCGAGCTTTATGGCTTGTTGTAAATCAGAATATTTGTAGTTGAGTTCTTTTAGTCGTTTTTCATTTAAAGCATAACCCTTTACTAAATAATCTTTTAGGCGTTGGGTAGCTCATTGGCGGAATTGGGTTCCCCTAACAGAATTAACTCTATAGCCAACAGAAATAATAGCATCAAGATTGTAATATTTAATTTTTCTATTAACATTCCTTTTTCCTTCAATTTGAACTACCGAGAAAAACTCGGTAGTTCCGTTTTCTACTAATTCACCTTCTTTGTAAATATTTTTCAAATGCAATCCAATTGTGTCACTATCTTTTTCGAAAATTTCGGCAATTTTCTTTTGTGAAAGCCAAATGGTTTCATTCTCAAAAGTTACTTCAATTTGGGTTTCACTTTCTGGAGAAGTATATATTATTATTTCACTCATTATGCGACTAAATTATTGTTTCTATTAAATAGTTGGGTTTCCCATTGGCGGAATTGACTTCCCCTAACAGAATTAACTCTATAGCCAACAGAAATAATAGCATCAAGATTGTAATGAAGTACATCTCTTTTTACCTCTCTTTTACCTTCTTTTCTAACTTGTGCAATTTTTGCACAAGTTGCATCCTCATCAAGTTCATTAATAGCATATATATTCTCAATGTGTTTTATAATAGAAGTTCTATCTGTATCAAATAACGCTGCGAGCTGGTATTGACTTAACCATAGAGTATCATTATTAAAATTCACTTGAAGTTCAATATTGTTTTCCTGCGATTGATATATTTCTATTTCATTCATTATATTTTGATTTTTCATTTATCCAATGACAAAATTTTACTGAATTTAAAAAATTCAATTAGAACTTATCAAACTTACTAAATTTAAAACCAACCACAAATTATCATTATAAGATTAAATTAGGAGAATTTCTTATGACAAAATCAAAAATTGTTCGTCAATATTTTTTAAAAGAAGGATTATCTTATGTTTCTATTTTCCTATTTTTATACCCAAAAAAAGCCTTATTTTTGACTGTGCTAATTTCTGTAGAGCAATATAGCAGGTCTAAAAAACCTTGTACCTTTTTTGTACCTCATAACTTTATATCAGGTCACTAGTATTATAAATTTCTGTATCGGAAAATAGTTGTATTTTTTTATAGTTGTAGTTTTTTTATTTAAATTTGCATTTCGCGAATCGCGAATTGCGAACTATATTAATTCAAAGTTACTAAGCAAGATAGAAAATGAAAAAACATAACGGAATGAGACCTCACGATGTAGTTATTTTATTAAAAATAATTGCAATTGACAACGAAAATTGGATGATGAAAGACATCGCAAACCAACTGCATATTAGTTCCAGTGAAGTAAGTGAATCATTAAACAGAAGTGTTTGGGCTGGCTTACTCAATAACGAC
The DNA here is from genome assembly GCA_010365135.1 of Flavobacterium sp. Lineage (GTDB taxonomy): Bacteria > Bacteroidota > Bacteroidia > Flavobacteriales > Flavobacteriaceae > Flavobacterium. The sequence continues at coordinate 1,416 of JAAFGY010000087.1, read as the reverse complement.
AAGAGAAGAATCTTCAAATCGGCTTTGTTAGATTTCATTACGCACGGATTGAAATATGTATATCCACAAAAACCCGGCGCTATGGTTAGAGGTATAAGAACCGCTCATAGTGCTCCTGCTCTATCTTCTGAAATAAGCAGTGAACAAAACTATGTATGGCCCTATGCAGAAGGAGATGCTAGAGGATTTGCAATTGAACCCTTGCATCCCAACGTACCAAGAGCTTGTTTAGAAGACCACAAACTATATGAATTATTAGCGTTGTTAGATGCCATACGAATCGGAAATACCAGAGAGCAAAATCTAGCTATTGATGAGCTAAATAAAAGAATTCAATAAGCTAAAAAAGATGAAAAACACCATTATAAACAATGCTATTATAGAAAGAATAGCAAATGCCTTGGGAGAACTAAATGAAAAAGTAATCTATGTTGGCGGTGCAACCGTAAGCCTTTACATCAATGATCCTGCGGCAGAAGATGTTAGGCCAACAAAAGATGTTGACATTAGTATCAAAGTAGCTTCATTTGTTGAATTAGAAAATATTCGCGAACAATTAACTACCAAAGGATTCGTACAATCATCTGATTTAGAGGTGATTTGTAGGTTTAAATTTGAGGATATTTTAGTAGATGTTATGGCAACAAAACCTATAGCATGGGCGCCTGCAAATCCTTGGTTTGCGAAAGGTTTCGAAAAATTAGAAAAAATTAAAGTCAACAATACAACCATACAAATTATGCCACTTACTTTCTTTTTAGCGAGTAAATTTACTGCCTTTCACGATAGAGGTGGAAACGACCCACGGTTCAGTCACGATTTAGAAGACATAATATACATCATCGACAATAGAACCGATTGGCATCAAATGCTTATAAACGAGGAAGACCAAGCAGTAAAAGAGTTCTTAATCAATGAATTTCGTACTGTTTTAAAATCTAACAAAATCCAAGAAGCTATTCTAGGCAATTTATTCTACGAAACCCAAGACCAACGATTCCGTATGATTATGGATAAAATCACTCAAGTGGTGAATAATTGATGCTTTTCTTTTTACTTTCAGCTAAACCCTCAGATGACAATTTTTAGAACCCATGTTTCGAGAACTAAAATCGCATCGTTACCCTCTATTCGCACTATTAATCCGATTCACTACTTATTGCATCATCATCGTTTTTTCTTCTGATTTATAAGTTGCTCCCTTTCTTTAGTATAAAAATCAATAAAATCAGCAGTTTTGAATTGATTTTTTTTTCAATAGTATGGCCATTTCTGCATCAGTATTTTTTTATACCATTCTAGCTATGGAAAATGCGGTAATTAAATTATTGAGGTAAGCACTTAATTACATATCTTTAAAGTCTAGTAAAACATAGAAAAAATGGAAATATTTAAAGGTCAAAATCTCATAGAGTT
>JAAFGY010000086.1 GCA_010365135.1 Flavobacterium sp. | reverse complement strand
TTTAACTTTGATTCAATATATTAATAAATTTATCTTTGATAGACCAATAAATAATATCAAAAATCAAATAATTTAATTACACCCAACGGGTTATATTTTATTATTTATTTAAGAATGATATTTTAATTTTGAACGATGGAATTGTTAATTTTGCCAAAAATTATTTAGATTATGCAAGAAGCTTCTTTTTCTGGTTTTATAAGAACATTATTTTACATATTGGCTTTTTACTATATTGTTAAGTTTTTGGCAAAATTATTTTTGCCTTTAATAGTTAAAAAGGTAGTCGAGAAAGCAGGAGAAAATTTTCAACAACAGCAACAAAATGCTCGGGCAAATTCTTGGCAAAAAACACCAAATAACGACGAAATCATCATTGATACTGCTAATGCTAAAAAAACTCGCGAAACCAAAAAAGTCGGAGATTACGTTGATTACGAAGAAATAGATTAAATTCACACAAAACCATTAAACCAAAACCACCAACCGATTCGATGAAGCAACTTCAAAAGTTATATCCGCACGCCCTTGTTCTACTTGGATTCGTATTCATTTCCCTCATATATTTTTATCCCGTTTTGCAGGGAAAACAAATTTTACAATCGGATATTGCACAATATACCGGAATGGCGAAGGAACAAATCGACTTTAGAGCCTCGGATCATCAAGAACCATATTGGACAAATTCAGCCTTTGGAGGAATGCCAACTTATCAATTGGGAGCCAAATATCCGCACGATTATGTTGGAATGATTGATGATGCTATTCGATTTTTGCCTCGTCCAGCCGATTATTTATTCTTGTATTTCCTTGGTTTTTATGGATTGCTTTTGGTTTTAAAAGTGGATCCTCTCAAAGCATTTTTTGGGGCGCTTGCCTTTGGATTTTCAACGTATTTGATAATAATTTTAGGTGTTGGACATAATGCCAAAGCCCACGCCATTGGGTATATGCCATTGGTTATTGCTGGTTTTATTTTGGTTTTTCAGAAAAAATATATTTGGGGCGGATTGCTGACGATGTTCGCCGTTGCTTTGGAAATCAATGCCAATCACTTTCAAATGACCTATTATTTGTTGATTTTTTTGTTGATTTTATCTGGTTATTTTATGTATCAGCAAGTAAAAGAAAAGGAATATAAATCGCTTTTGACTTCATTTGGAGTTTTGGCCATAGCCGGAATTTTTGCCCTTGGCGCCAATGCCACTAATTTATTGGCCACAGCCGAATATGCCAATTTTAGCACAAGAGGGAAAAGTGAACTAACTTTTAATCCCGATGGCTCAAAAAATGTTAGCAATAGTGCATTGTCTAGAGATTACATCACCGAATACAGTTACGGAAAAGCCGAAAGTTTCAACTTAATTGCACCAAGAATTTTTGGAGGATCCAATAGCGAAGCTTTAGGAACGGACAGTAAAATGTATGATTTTATGATAAGTCAAGGTGTCCCAGAATCACAAGCAAAAGATTTTGTTTCTGCAATGCCAACCTATTGGGGCGATCAGCCTATTGTGGCAGCTCCGGCTTATATAGGAATTGTGGTTTTCTTTTTGGGAATTTTGGCATTATTTATTGATAAAAGAAAAATTAAATACGTATTTCTTTCGGGAGCAATTGTTGCATTAATTCTTTCTTGGGGAAAAAATTTTCCAATTTTGACCGACTTTTTTATTGACAATGTGCCAATGTTTAATAAGTTTAGAGCCGTTTCTTCGATTCAGGTAATTTTAGAATTGTGTTTTCCAGTTTTGGCAATTATGGGATTTCAATCTTTTTTTAAATTGGAAAAAGAGGAGCAATTCAAAGCGTTGTGGCAATCTGCGGCAGTTGTTTTTGGAATTATTGTAGCTTTATTTTTATTGAAAAGCAGCTTCAGTTTTGCAGGAGCAAACGACAGTTATTTTAGAGAAAGTTATGGACCTGCTTTTGTCGATGCGCTCAAAGCCGATCGAATGACCCTTTATTCAGCTGATTTATTGCGTTCAGGGTTCTTTATTTTGCTTGCGGCTGGAGTTTTGTGGATGTTTATCAAAAATAAATTGGCTCAAAATACAACCATAATTCTTGTGGGATTGTTGTTGCTATTTGATTTGGTTTTTGTGGATAAAAAATATGTTTCGGACAAAGATTTTGTCAGCAAAAGAGAAGTGGAAGTTCCTTTTCAGGAAACTCCGGCTGATGTCCAGATTTTGCAAGATAAGACTCATTATCGTGTTTTTGAAATAGAGGGGAATTTATCCAGTGCGAGAGCTTCTTTTTTCCATAAATCTATTGGAGGGTATAGCGCCGTGAAACCTCGAAGAATGCAGCAATTGTTTGATTACCAAATTGCCAAAAACAATATGGAAATCCTCAATATGCTCAATGTAAAATACATTATTCAAACCGATTCGACTGGTAATTCATTCCCTGTCCAAAATCCAAATGCCAATGGAAATGCTTGGTTTGTAAAAGAAATTAAATTTGTTCAGAATACAGATTCTGAAATGAAAGCATTGGATAAATTGGATTCTAAAAATGTTGCTATAACAAATTATTTAGAATTTAGAACGAAGACTAAAATAGAAGGAGATTCTCAATCTTTTCAAAAAGATTCTTTGGCAACGATTAAATTAGATTTATACAAGCCAAACCATTTAAAATATGTTTCAAATAATAAACACCTTGGTTTTGGTGTCTTCTCCGAAATTTATTATGAAAAAGGATGGAAAGCGACAATTGATGGAAAAAATACTGAAATTTTTAGAGTAGATTATACTTTACGAGGCTTGCAAATTCCCGCAGGAAAACACACCATAGAATTCAAGTTTGAGCCGCAAGTGATACAAACGGGGAGTATTATTACGCTTATTAGTTCATTGGGAATGTTAATTTTATTGATTACCGGGATTTATTTTGAAAGGAAAAAGGTAATTTTACAAACAAAATAGATTGTTTATGAAAACTACTGTCGTAAATAAAAATCAAATACTTCCAGAAAATCATACTTCAAATAGTTTTGAATTGCAAAAGCTGTATACTGAAAGAATAGAGCGTTTTATGGCGTTGGTAGAGCTTTCTTATGCCTTAAAACATTCTCCTAAAATTATTCAGAAGAAATAGTGCTTCAGGAAATTCTAAATATTTGGAAAATTTTCAATGATGAGAATGTTCGTTACCTTACTATTGGAGGATTAGCTGTAAATATTTATGGATATACAAGAAATACGGGAGATATCGATATATTGATTGAAGATTCTTCCGAAAATAGAATAAATCTTCGCGCCGCTTTTAAAAAAATTGGCATCGGTGATTTTCCTCAAATTGAAACCATGCAATTTGTGGCTGGTTATACAGATTTTACTATTTCTTATGATTTAAGATTGGATGTGATGACTTCAATTAAAGGTTTGGAGCACGTAAAGTTTGATGAATTGCATAAAAACGCCACTATTGTATTATTACAAGAAATACCAGTATATTTTATTGACTACGATAATTTAATGATTGCAAAAAAAGCAACGAATAGATTAAAAGATCAGTTGGATATAGAAGAATTGACTAAATTGAATAAAAAGTAAATTGAACCCTGAATCCAAAAAACTCCTCATCATAACTTATTATTGGCCTCCTGCTGGTGGACCAGGCGTGCAACGTTGGTTGAAATTTGTGAAATATTTACCCGATTGTGGCGTTCAGCCCATTGTTTATATTCCGGAGAATCCAACTTATCCCATTGTTGACGAGAATTTGATAAAAGAGGTTTCGGACAAGGCTATTATTTTAAAACATAAAATCTTCGAACCTTATCAATTGGCTTCATTTCTTTCGAAGAATAAAACCAAGAAAATAAGTTCTGGAATTATTCCAAACCAAAAAAAACAATCCTTTTTGGATAAAGTATTTCTTTGGATTCGGGGCAATTTATTTATTCCTGATGCCCGAGTTTTTTGGGTAAAACCTTCGGTGTTATTTTTAGAAAAATATATTTTAGAACATAATATTGACACGATTGTTACTTCAGGTCCGCCACATAGTTTGCATCTTATTGGACTGGAATTGAAACAAAAATTGAACGTAAAATGGTTTGCCGATTTTCGGGATCCTTGGACGACCATTGGGTATCATAAATCCTTACGATTGTCAAATTATGCAGCCAAAAAACACAAAGATTTAGAATATAAAATGCTGAATTCTGCTGACACCATTATCGTAACCAGTAACACCACAAAAACCGAATTTCAAGCCATTACCACTAAGCCCATTGCTGTAATCACGAATGGTTATGACACGGAAAACGTGGTAAAAGAGCCTTTGGACACTAAATTTTCTTTGGCTCATATCGGTTCTTTTCTTTCGGAAAGAAATCCCAAAGTGCTGTGGGAAACTTTGGTTGACTTAATTAACGAAACTCCAGATTTTAAATCGCATTTAGAGATTAAATTAATAGGAGCAGTTAGTCAAGAAGTTTTGGAAACCATTGCCCAATTCAATTTGAATCCGTATTTGAATAATTTGGGTTATGTTTCACATTCCGAAGCGATTGCACATCAAAGAAAATCACAGGTTTTATTGCTTATCGAAATCAATTCTGAAGACACAAAAAGTATTATTCCTGGTAAATTATTCGAATATATGGTTTCGGGCAGACCCATTATTGCTATTGGCCCCAACGGTTCCGACTTTGCCGAAATTATTACCAATACAAACACAGGCGTATTCTTTGATTATTCCGAGAAAATGAAACTAAAAAGTGTACTTTTGGTCTATTATAATCAATTTTTGGAAGGAAAACTGCAATCGAATGGGGTGGGTTTACAACAATATTCCAGAAAAAGTTTGACTGAAAAACTGGCTAAACTTCTAAATAATTATGAATAAGAAACTCATAATATTTTTTTTAATTTTCATAGCAAATTTTGGGTTTTGTCAAAATCAAGATGCTATAATTCTTTTTAATGATGGAAGTTCTGTTGAAGGATTTGGTAGCATAAACAAAAATAAGATATATTTTAGAGCGTCTCTAGATGACAAAGCAGATAGTTGGTCTTATGATATGGTTAAGGGAATCACGTTATTGGGATTCGAATCAACTATAAAATATGAATATGTTTTACTTGATGAATTTTCTAAACCTGAACCCCAGTTATTAGAAGTTGTTGAGGAGGGTAATGTTGTTTTATACGCAAGAATTAGAGAGACATATCAGACAGCTAGTTTTAATTCAAGTAGTTTTAATGTTAGTAGTACTAGAATGGTAACAAATAGTATCGTTTCTTTTAGAAGTGGTAGAGACAATGTTACTGCTGAAATATATGTTAAAAGAGCAGATGAAAAGTATCCAACTAGTTTAAATAGTAGTTTCTATAAAAAAGTTGCAATGTATTTTTCAGATTGCGAAGTCATTAATAAAAAAATTGACAAAGGAGAATTTTCAAAAAATAAAATTTTAGAGTTAGTTCAATATTATAATGATATTTGTTCTGAATAACAAAAATGTAAATTTAAAGTGAGATTGCTTCGTGCCTCGCAATGACAAAAAAGAATGGGAATCGTATTAAATCAGTCCTTCAAAAATACCATAATAACGTACATCGGTTTTGCGATTGGTGGGATTAATACCATTTATTTGTATCCCGTTTTTCTTGGGGCCACTTTCTATGGTTTGACAAATTATATAACGTCAAGTGCTAACGTAATTATGCCATTGTTCGCTATTGGAATGCAAAATACCTTGGTCAAATTCTATTCTCAATATCAAACGGATGCAGAACGATCTCGGTTTTTATCCTTTACAGTTTTGTTTCCCTTACTATTAATTATTCCCTTATTATTGATTGGATTTTTATTTCAAGAAGAGATTTTATACTTTTTATCCAAAAAGAATGCAATTGTCAAAAATTATATTTGGCTTATTCCATTCATTGCTTTGTGTATGGCTTATTTCGAAATTTTTTATGCTTGGTTGCGAGTTCACATGCATTCGGTTTTTGGGAATTTCATTAAGGAAGTAGGTTTGCGATCAGCTTCCTTGGTTTTGTTGATGGGAGTTTACTATAATTGGATTACTGTCGAAGGTTTTGTCTATGCTACTGCTGTTGTCTATTTTCTGGCACTTTTGATAACGATGTTTTATGCTTTTAGTGTCGAAAAACCTAATTTTCAGTTTGCGATTCCAGTCAATACCAAAGCTATTTTGACCTATACTTTTTATATTATTTTGTCTGGAAGTGTGGCCAATTTACTTTTGGATGGCGACAAAATGATTTTGAATCAATATATGAATATCGAAAACATTGCCTTTTATTCGGTGGCGACTTACATTGCTCTAGTTATTTCGGTTCCAAGTCGGGCGATGCACCAAATTGTGTATCCCATTACGGCAAAACTGATGCACGAAGAAAAGCATGATGAAATGAATATTTTATACAAAAAAACATCAATCAACCTCCAAATGGTGGGTGGTTATGTAATGTTGGGTATTTTTGTGAACATCAATAAACTATATGAAATGGTTCCGCCGGAATATGCTGGAGGAATTTTGGTGGTTTTTATGATTGGTCTTTCTAAATATTTTGACTTGATTTTGGGGAATAATAATGCTATTATTTTCAATACAAAATATTATCGAACGGTTTTGTTTCTGGGAGTTGCCTTAGTAGTTTTAACCGTTATTTTGAATATGATTTTTATCCCAATTTATGGGATTATTGGTTCAGCTTTTGCTACTTTATTGTCGATTACATTATACAGTTTGGCCAAATTACTTTTTGTGGTAAAGAAATTAAATTTGTATCCATTTACCAATCAAACCCTTTATTCCATTGCTCTCACGCTAGTTATATTTCTTGCGTTTTACTTCTGGGAGTTCCCTTTTAGTCCTATTATTTCGATAATTTTAAAATCGATATTGTTGACCATTGCGTATGTTTATCTCAATTACAAGTTTGTAATTTCTGTAGAAATCAATGAAGTTATGGATAAGTATTTGAAAAAATTGAAAGTTATGAAGTAGTGTAACTTCAAAAAAATAAACCATTAAGAAAATTAAGGTTCATTAAGTATATAAATCTTAATGAACCTTAATTTTCTTAATGGTTTAAATGATGGTATTATTTAGAAGTATTTTCTAATACAAAGCGGGATATTTCGAAGGATTTACCTCGTTCATCATAGCATATATTTTTTCGAAGATATCTTCAATAGACGGTTTCGAAAAATAGTCACCATCTGTTCCATAAGCTGGTCTGTGCGCTTTTGATGTTAAGGTTTGCGGTTTACTATCCAAGTGCTTATATCCGTCCTGATTTTCGATAATTTGTTGTAAAATGTAAGCCGAAGCTCCACCAGGAACGTCTTCGTCAATGATTAAAAGTCGATTGGTTTTGGCAATACTTTTTACAATATCGTGATTGACATCAAATGGAAGCAAGGATTGCACGTCGATTATTTCGCAATCAATTCCCGTTTCCAAGAGTTCTTTTGCGGCTTCTTCTATTAATCTCAAAGTCGAACCATAAGAAACCAAAGTAATATCAACACCATTTTTTATAGTTTCCACTTCGCCAATGGGGGTTTTGAATTCACCATAATTAAGAGGTGTTTTTTCTTTTAAACGATACCCATTTAAGCATTCGACAACCAGAGCAGGTTCATCACATTCTAACAAAGTGTTGTAAAAACCAGCTGCTTTGGTCATATTTCTTGGAACTAAAATATGAATACCTCTTAGAGCATTTACTAACATTCCCATTGGAGAACCAGAATGCCAAATTCCTTCTAATCGATGTCCACGAGTTCGAATAATAAGTGGTGCTTTTTGTTTTCCAAGGGTTCGGTATTGTAAAGTAGCCAAGTCATCGCTCAAAATCTGAACACCATATAATAAATAATCTAAATATTGAATTTCTGCAATCGGGCGAAGGCCACGTAATGCCATTCCTATTCCTTGACCAATAATCGAGGCTTCTCGAATTCCGACATCGGCAACACGAGTTTCTCCAAATTTTTCCTGCAATCCAACTAATCCTTGATTGACATCGCCAATACTTCCGGCATCTTCTCCAAATATTAGAACTTCTGGATGTTTTGCGAAAAGAACATCAAAATTATCACGCAAAATCATTCGACCATCAGTTTCTTCTTTGGCATTTTCGGCGTATTCAGGTAAAACCTCTTTCACTGAAAATACATTTGAACTCGATTCCGAATACAAATGACTGCTAAATTTGGGTTGAGTTCTATTTATGTAGGAAGTAATCCAACTGGATAATTCCGTTTTGCCATCTTCGTTAAGTACTAATCGAAGCACTTTGCGAGCTGTCACAAGAATTTCTTTTTTTAATGGAAATTTGATTTTGTTTAAATTGGCAGAAAGTTTTAAGATGCTGTCATTATTTTTGCTTGTAGGTGCTATTTTTTCTAACAAGGAAATAAGTCCTTTTTGCTCTTCGATAATAGGGTTTATAAAAGCATCCCAAGCCGCTTTTTTACCTTCTAGGGCTTCATTTTTTGCCTTCAAATCGATTTCTTCGATCTCCTCTTGAGAAGCAATATTAATGGCAATCATCCACAATTTCATTTGTCGGATGCAATCAAAATCTTTTTCCCAAGCCAGTCTTGATTTGTCTTTGTATCTCTCGTGCGAACCAGAACTGGAATGTCCTTGCGGTTGCGTCAATTGGTTTACGTGAATGAGTACAGGAATATGATGTTCACGAGCTAAATCGGCTGCTTTTTCATACGTTTCAATCAAACTGGGATAATCCCAGCCTTGTACTTTAAAGATTTCGAAACCATTGCTATCTTCATCCCTTTGATACCCTTTCAATATTTCAGATATACTCTCTTTTGTAGTCTGATATTTTGCGTGTACAGAAATCCCATACTCGTCATCCCAAATGCTCAAAATAATGGGTACTTGAAGCACTCCAGCCGCATTTATGGTTTCAAAAAATATACCTTCGGATGTGCTTGCATTACCAATGGTTCCCCAAGAAATTTCATTTCCATTTATAGAAAAATTAGATTTTTTGGCAATCTCGGGTATGCTTCTGTATATATTAGAGGCTTGTGCAAGTCCCAACATACGTGGCATTTGAGACGCTGTTGGAGAAATATCGGCACTGGAATTCTTTTGTTTTGTCAGATCTTTCCAACTACCATCGTTGTTTAAACTATGAGTCATAAAGTGACCACCCATTTGCCTTCCCGCTGACATTGGCTCTTGAGAAATATCGGTGTGGGCGTATAATGCAGCAAAGAACTGTTGCACCGTTAATTCACCAATAGCCATCATAAAAGTTTGATCGCGATAATAGCCTGAACGGAAATCACCGTTTTTAAAGAATTTGGACATCGCTAATTGTGGAACTTCTTTTCCATCACCAAAAATTCCAAATTTCGCCTTTCCAGTCAATACTTCTTTACGTCCTAAAAGGCTACATTCTCTGCTTAATATTGCTATTTTGTAATCATCCAATACTTCGGTTTTGAAGTCTTCAAATGTCAACGCAGTACTGGTCTTTTCTTTTATCATAATTAAAAAGTATAGCTTTCGGGGCAAATTTACTTAAAAACTGTCTATTTTCATAATTCATTGGAAAAAATAGAATTTAATTTTCAATAATATATTTCGCAAAACGATAATTTTATTGTATTATAGTTACGAAAAATCAAATATCGTTAATAATAATATAAAAATATGGTCGTCCTGCCTCGGTTGGCTTCATTAAAACCACTTTCGAGTAAAAAGAGGAACTAATTTATTGGGATCGAGAGTGACCACGAATCTAATTTTTTCGTGGTAATTGGGTTGAGTAATTTCCCATCCTTTGGTCGAATATATAGGGAAATACAATTCAAAATAATCGGTTAGCAGATTCAAACGAATGCCACTATCGAAAACAAATTTCCCACTTTGGTTTTTGTTTTTTACCAAACCAATATCGCTATAAGCTTCTATCCAATTCCAAATCGAATAGCTGCCGTTTAAAGTCGCAATCCATTGGTTTGCATAAGGGGTATTTAGTTTCGATTTGAAGCCACCTTCAGCTAAAATAAATTCTTGACTTACAATTCCCGTATCAGATGATCGTCCTAAATACGCGTAATCGAAAAGATAATCTGTCGGGCGATCTAGTGCAAAACTGTAAAAATTAGAATTGCTTGTGTTATATATAAAACTACCTGCATACATTCGAAGATTCATTTGATGATTGTTTTCGAAGAGTTTTCTATATTGGATTTCAGTTGAAATTTTACCAAATGTGCCTGAAAACTGAACGTCACCTACGAAACTGATGTGATTGGTAAGTTCTGTTTTTGAGTTGATATATTTTGCGTCAAAAACAGAATAATCCTGAAGCGAGCTATCAATAACAATGGCACTTTTTTCCCGATTAATCACCACTTGCCGCAGAAGTATCAATTGTTTTCCATTATCTCTAAAATCATCTTTGCGAATTTGCATTAAAACCGTTGGGTTGATTTTGAAATAAGTGGCATCTGGTGCATAATGAAAATAGGAAGTACTAACTGAATATTTTACATTGAACAAATTATTATCTCTAAAATCCTGATTTAAGACAAAAGCAGCAGAGCCACTAAATGTCTTCGATTTTAGCGAATACGTTGGATTGATATCGTAAACAAAAGGTCGATTCAAAATGGCTCTGTTATGAAATCGCATCCCTGGCGATAGACCGTCATAGACATTAAAAGTAAGAATTGGAGCATATATTATTTGATTGTAAAATGGATCTTCTAAATCTTTGACAAAAGCAAATTTTATGGGACGATTATTGGGAAAAAAACCGTCTAATTTTTTCCAGTTATTTCTTAAATTAAATTCCGGAACCTCATTTTTGAAGTTGATGACTATTTTCTTTGCCTCTTTTCTTTCAATGGTGTAAACGCTGTCTTTTTTTGAGGTTTCCAACCATTTCGTAAATACAATGGTGTCGTTTTTTATCCCATAAATTGGAATAGGAACCGAAACGGACGTTTTGTTTTTTAACGAAAAGTAGACACTATCTTTGGTCTTAAAAACATTGCTAAATTTATAATCAATGATTTGACGGGAATTTATAATAATTTTAAAAAACCAGTCAATGTCTTTGGTTGTAGTCGATTTTAGAAGCGTTTCAAAATCCTTTCCAGTAGTTTGGTTTTTGCTGTTTAGGGTATGAAATTGTTGAATGCTATTAGACATAAAATTATTTCCCAGATATTCATCTAAATAAATCAAACTCAAACCTGCACGGTATTTACTCGCGATTTGTTCGTTGAATTTTATTAAAGTATTTTTTGGATTGCCAAGAGGTTGATCCAAATTTTTACGAGCCATAAGCAAATAAAAATAACTGTATTGCTCGTTGAAATCCAAGTTTAACAAATGAAAACCTTTAAATAATTTAAAGGTCGAAATGCGTCCGGTCATCTTGCAATCAGGATAATTTTCCTCAATATATCGCATCATAGTATACACCTGAATTCCGTCATAAATCCAATTGTCTTTTCTTGGATCGAGCTTCAAACTGTTTTTTATATAATTGTTCAAATAGGTTTTAAGAAATTTAATTTCAAACAGAAAATCATCCGGAAATGGAACCACGAAAGAGGGCAATTGGTTCAAACCATAGAAGGGATTTCGATCATAATCAGCCTGTGAAACAATGATTTTGTCAAATTGCGATTTACCAATTAAATGATTGGTAAAATTCACCACTCGATCTATTGCAATTGCTTTTTGTATTTCGTCAGCTTTGTAGCCTTTAAGATTAGTCTGGACTTCAACAGAACTGTTTTTGTAACTTTTGAAACTTAATTTAGGCTCTAGAAAGACACTAAAATCGGTTCTGTTAATTCCTTTCAGTTTGTAAATGGAATAGTTTTCAGGCTCAGCTGCTTTCACGCTATTCAAATCAGTTGTGAGTTCGATGTTTTTTGGAATTCTCAATATAATATCAAAATTACACACTGCATTTGCAATATCATCCAGATTGTAATTGTTGTACGTAATAAAAGCGTGATTTTCATAACGAGCAGGCGAGAGAAACCAGTTTCTTAGATACATTCCGCCCTTTTCGGTATAGCCATAATGGGTAAATTTATCATCAGGAATTTTTGCTATATAGGTAATATGCAAGGTGATTTTATGATTTGGTGCTAATTTATTCCCTAATTTGACTACTATAAAATCCGGATTTTTTTCGGTTCTTTCCCAAGAAAGGGCTGTTTTATTGGAAGTGAAAATTTTTAAATTATAGGTACTTCCGCGTTCTTTTTCAGTTGCCAAATGAAAACCTCTGTAAAACTCATCCGAAAATCGTTCGGCTAAAGGCGTCGTTTTGGAGGAATAGGCATTGTTCCAATCGTTCAAAACAATCGAAGATAAGGTGTCTTCAGATTGATTAAAAAATTCTATTTCCTGCTCAATAGTTAGGGTTTTCTTTCCCATATTGACCTCTACATCCATTTGGGAATGGTGTTGCGCGTATTGTTTTGCCGAAGCAAAAAATACAAGAATGAAAAAGATATTTTTATGGAATGAATTCAATAGTTAGTTTTAATTTTGAGAAGAAATCGGCAAATATAATGATTAGAAATTTGGAGACAAATCATATTTTTTATAAAATTTATTCAAGACATCAACCACTTCATCTTCGGTATCCACAATTTTAAATAGCTCCAAATCTATAGCGTTTATTGTTTTTTCCTGTTCTACTAAAACCGCTTTCATCCAGTCGATTAATCCAGACCAAAACGCAGTTCCCACCAATATTATTGGAAATTTTCCAATTTTTTTGGTTTGGATTAATGTCAACGCTTCAAACATTTCATCCAAAGTACCAAAACCGCCGGGCATTACCACAAATCCTTGCGAATATTTTACGAACATCACTTTCCTAACAAAGAAATAATCAAAATTTAGATTTTTGTCATGGTCAATGTAAGTATTAAAATGCTGTTCAAACGGCAATTCAATGTTCAATCCCACCGAAGTTCCTCCGCCAAGATGCGCGCCTTTATTGCCCGCTTCCATAATTCCAGGACCGCCGCCAGTGATGATGCCATAACCAGCTTTGCTGACTTTGTAGGCAATTTTTTCGGCTAAAATATAATATTTATCTTCTGGTTTTTTTCTAGCTGAGCCAAAAATAGTTACGCAAGGGCCAATTCTCGCCATATTTTCATAACCATTTACAAACTCGGCCATAATTTTAAAAATCCCCCAACTGTCATTGCTTCGTATCTCGTTCCAAGTTTTCCTTTTCAGTTTATCCTGAATTACTTTGTCATCGTCGTTGTCAAAATCTTCTAATCTCATTTTTATTTTTTTCGCTTTTATTAATGTTGCTGTTTTAAGGTCTAAAAAGGGAGTTAATAATCTAAAGAAATCAGCATTTTAGACTTCTCTGCTAAAGTAATTCTTTTTTTAAAAAATGTTGAGCAATGCTTTTTTTATTTCTATCATTTTTTTACAGGATTTATTGTTTCGATTAGAATATAAAATGCAATAAAACTGAAATGTTTGAACCTGAAATCTTGAGAATATTTCGGAGTTTGGGATGTGCGATTTTTAAAGCTCAGTCAAAGCGCTATTCCAATTTTAACACTAAACCAACAAGAGGTTAATAAAGTTGCCCAAAAAACGTCTTTTGATTATTGAATTGTTATTAATTTAGGCTTTGAAAATGCATTTTTTACATATAATTTTAAATATTAACAAAAAAAAGAATTATAAATTAAATGATACTGTTTTTTTTGATCGATTGCTTTCTAAAAATAGATATTGGAATGAATAAAGAATAAAAATGGATTTTACAGCAGAATTATTTCGTATTTCTCTTGGAACTATGTCGTTAATAATTGTACATTTGATAAAAAATTGACAAGATTAACTATGTGTTTTGCGATATGTTTAAAATAATTGCTTTATATCATTAATTTAATACTTTTTAACTTTTTTTTAAACATAATGGTTTATTCACGTCTTTACTGATATAACATAATTTAGATAGTATAAAACAATTAATAAAAACAAAAAAAATAACAATTTAAAATGCAATTACCATGAAAAAAACAATCATTTATTTAGGAATTACCTTTATGGCTTTTTCTAGTTTGTCTTTTGCTTCCAATACTAATTTTATTAGTAATCAAAAAGCACTAAATATCGTTACTGTATCTCCTGCTCCTTTAATAGTAGCAATTAGTAAAGGAGAATTAGAAACAGTTAAACAGTTTATAGAAAGCGGTGTGAAAGTAAATAAAAAATTAAACGGACTTACTCCCCTAATGTATGCGGCGCGCTATAATAAAGTAGAAATTATTAAATACTTATTGCAAAAAGGTGCAGACCGTGACATTAAAGATAGTCAAGGATTTACTGCATTGAACTATGCTGAGTTGTCTAATGCCTATGATGCTATTGCTGTTCTGAAATCATCATCAATTAATGAACAAGTGAAGATTTCCGTGATTGATGACTCTACTTTTTTAAATCCTGAATCAGTTTTATTTGTAAAATCTAGCAAAACAATCGATGAAATCATCGCTGAAGAAGAAAAAATAATTGAAAGTACAGGTTTCAATGAAATGCAGCCTTTAGATTTCGCAGAAATTAATAAAATATCTGTTGTAAAAAATAAGATTAATTCTCAACATGTCGTAGCAATATTTTAATTCGATTGTCCTTTTTACAAAATACCGAATAGGCTAGGTGAAGTGCCGTTTCACCAATAAAAAAGCACCATTATGGGATATAATGATGCTTTTTTTTTTGTTAAAAAATGGATTGTTTTTATTATTAGTTTATAAAAACATTTTGAGGTAAGCACTTAATTACATATCTTTAAAGTCTAGTAAAACATAGAAAAAATGGAAATATTTAAAGGTCAAAATCTCATAGAGTTTGCT
>JAAFGY010000085.1 GCA_010365135.1 Flavobacterium sp. | reverse complement strand
GCGGTAATCTCTCAATCTATTTTGGTACAAATAAGGATCGGCATACGAAGGCGAACCTCCTGGCAAACCTGTATTGTAAACCAAATTCAGGTATAATTTTATACTTGGAATCCTTGGCATATAATCTTGAAATAAGAGAGCAAATTTCAATCTTTGGTCGGTTGGTCTAGAAATAAATCCTTTGTTATCAATGTTTTCTTCCGTTTTTAGATACCCAAAACTGAACCAAGATTCCGTTCCAGGAACAAATTCGCCATTCAATCTGAAATCAAAACCTTCGGCATACGCTTTGGCATTATTGGTGGCAGCATAACGAATTCGAACATTGTCCAAAGTATATGGATTTACGTCCGTCAAGGATTTATAATACAATTCGGAAACCATTTTGAAAGGACGATTCCACATTTTGAAACTATAGTCATTACTCAAAACAATGTGTATGGATTGTTGCGCTTTGACCTCGGGTTGCACTACTCCATCGGCATCTCGCAACTCGCGATAAGACGGCGGCTGCTGGTACAATCCTCCTGAAAGCCTGAAAAACATATCCTTGTTCCAATTGGGTTTCAACGAAAATTGCGCTCTTGGACTAAAAGTAATTTGGGTTGAACTCGTAATATTATCCCCTGAAACAGTCCAATTTTGCGAACGCACACCTGCATTCATCCAAATTTCGTTGTTGCCTAAATATCCTTTTCGACTCCATTGCAGATACCCTGAAATTCGGTTAATATCAACAAAATTAGTAGCTCTCACAGTATTATAAGGAACTAGAGGTCCTGTATAAGGCGAATAAGGCTGATCATTTTTGGGTAAAATAACAATTGGTGGATTGATGGAAAATCCAGCCGAATCTATTACTTCCCATTCAATCACGCGGTCACGAATGGATTCGCGTGTGAATTTTGCTCCCCATTCCAATTGGTTTTTTTTGAAATTGTGAATTCCTTTCAATTCCGTATTTACAATTAAAGCGTCCAAATCATTTCGCGCGTGACTAAGTTGACCTCCAATTCCTCTGGTAAAAGCAACATCTCCGAAGGTTTGTGAACCAAAATTAGAATCTACTTCGCCCAAACGATATTGTGCTAAAATATCAAAATACTCTTGTTCTTGAGTATGATAAGCCGATGCAATCAATTTGTAAGTGGAGTTATTTGAAGCAGTATAAGTAGATTTTACCGCTCCAAAAACGGTGGTGTATTTGTCTTTTTCCTGACCTTCATAATAAATTAACAACGCCATTGGGTCGTCGATGGTTCCAAAATTGGTTTGGCGTGTCAAAGGCTGGTATTGATAATCATTTTGAGAAATATTTCCTAGAAAACTCCAGTCCCATTTATCGGAAGATTTGAAGTTCACATTCGTTTGAACATCGGCAAATGTTGGGGTATAATTCGTTTGTGTCTCTTGACTATTAACTAAAAGCGAATTGTTTCGATAGCGAATTCCGGTAACTTCAGACCATTTTCCATTTTTAGAAACGGCATCCACAGCCAAGCTTGCGCCAAGTAAACTCGCTTCGGCGACTGCTCCAAATTTTGTAGGTTTTCGATAAGTAATGTCTAAAACAGAAGATAATTTATCTCCAAATTTGGATTGAAATCCTCCAGCCGAAAAATCAATATTTTGAACCAAGTCAGTATTGGTAAAACTCAGACCTTCTTGCTGACCGGAACGAATGAGAAAAGGACGGTAGACTTCAATTTCGTTGACGTACACCAGATTTTCGTCATAATTTCCGCCACGAACCGCATATTGTGTACTCAATTCATTATTGGAATTTACCCCTGGCAAGGATTTTAATATATTTTCGACTCCCGCATTGGCACCAGGAATTTTCCGAATCAATTCAGGTTCAATAATCGTGATTCCCTGAACTCTTTTTTTGTTATTTACAGTAACAACAACTTCGCCCATTTGCTCGTCTTGGTCATTCATTACCAAATTGAATTCATAATCTTCGCTAGGTTTTAAAGTAACTGCAACCGTAACTTTTTTCAAAGAAACGTGCGAAAAGACGACAATCATTTTTTGATTAGCAGGAAGGTCTAAACTATAAAATCCATTCGCATTTGATTTTGTTCCAATACCACGACAAGATACGTTAACGTTTTCAACAGGTTGATTATTTTTGTCAAGAATAATTCCTTTTATATGAGCAGATTGAGCAAAAGCAACAGACCCAAAACAGAAAAAAAAGAGAACAAGTATTATTTTATGCACGCTCAAGGATTTTAATTTTTATTTTTTTTGACTTCTAAAAAAACGAGTTTCAAAGATAGTAGAATTTCCTAAATTATCGATGACTATAATTTTTAATTCATTCGCACCTTCGGCAACAATTCCATCGCTAAAATTATGGGTGATTTTCTTGGTTTTATTGTCATATTCAAATAAAATCCATTTTCCATTCAAATAACCATTATAGGATTTTATACCTGATAATCCGTCACTAATGGTGAACTGAATAAACTTTTTATCGCTTAGCCATTTGCCTTCGATGGATTTTGCAATGGTAATTTTTGGAGGAATTGTATCTAATACCAAAGCAAATTTTCCTAGAGTTTTAACTTTGGCGGTAAAAATAGTATCTTTCCGCATGGTATAATTGTAGCCGATCTTTTTACCATCTATTGATGCAATAAATAATTTTTCTCTCTGAGTGGGAGTAAATTTATGATTTTCGATTTCAATAGTAAAATTTGAATGTGCAGGAACGGTATCGTTATGAAGAAATAAGGTATCATTTTTGACATCAAAATTCAAATAGAAATCTTCATAAAAAGTATTTGCCGGAAAGAAAACTGACATATTTTCTTTAGAAAAATTAGATTCATTATTTGCTTTTACCAAGTATTTTGACGAGGGCTCTTTCGCTATTATTGCGGGCAATACCTGATAATCGATCGGAATGAAAACCGTGGTCGAATTACCATAAAAATCACTCACTTCGATACGATATTGAGCAGTGAAATTAGGCATAACATTTACGACACCATTAGTGGCATCTGCCTTGATTATGCTTAAATTATAAGGGTTTCTCATAAATAATTTCTGCACTCTTTGTTGGGTTTTTTTATACATTGAATAGTCAATCAATGCATTTACATAACGCATTTCGTCAAAGGAATAAGTATCAAATTGATACCCAAAATGAGGAATTCCGTTATAAAATGTTTGGATTTTATACACTCCATTTTTATTAAATGAAACATCATCATAATCAAAAGTATTAATGCCAAAACCAATTTTACCGTTCGCCACCACTTTATCCGCTAAATAGGTTCCATCTTTTTGTAAAACGAGGTTAATTAATAAAGGTCGCTTGGATTGATTTACCAAAGTTTCATCATCCAAAGGATAAGCATAAACATTAAAAACAATGGGTTTCTTGGTGTCTTTCATAAATTTATCAAAACCAAAAAGCATTGGATTGATAATATTCTCAGTAATATTATCCCGGAACTCAAAATGCAAATGGGGCCCTTCAGAAGCACCAGTATTTCCTGAAAGGGCAATAATTTGTCCTTTTTTGACCAACAATTCGCCCGGTTTCAGATAGATTTCAATTTCAAAAGATTGCTCTTTATAATGCGTTTTTTTGATGAAATCCTCAATAGAATCAGTAGCTCTTTGCAAGTGTCCATAAACCGAAGTGTAGCCATTAGAATGCGTAATGTAAATCGTTTTTCCGTTTCCAAAAGTGGAGATTTTTATTCTTGACACATATCCATCTGCAGCCGCGTGGACCTCTAATCCTTCCTTTTGCAATGTTTTTAAATCAAAACCCGCATGAAAATGATTGGGTCTCAACTCCCCAAAATTGCCAGATAACTGCATTGGAATGTCCAGAGGAGGACTAAAATAATCTTTTGGATAATTGATTTGAGCAAAAAGAGAACTGGAAAATAGGAGGAAAAAAAAGTAAAATCTCATAGAATACATTTTTGCTAAGATAAAAAAAGTAATTAACAAAATTTAAAAAAAACATTTAAACCATAATCAACTGTTAAACAGATAATTGATATTTTTAAGATAAAAAAACCAATAAAATATTGCAAAAATAAAAAGGAATACTAACTTTGTAAGATTAAGTAATACGTAGGATATACTATGAGTGTAATTGCAGAAATAATTGATACTCTTGAAAATAAGATTGAAAAACTTTTTACTAAGATAAATAGTTTAGAGAGAAAAAATCAAGATTTGAAAATTGAATTAACACAATCTGCCACTACCATACAAAGCCAATCTCGTGAGATTGAAGCGCTGAAATCGCAGTATGAAACACTTAAAATAGCCAATGCTTTACTGGGCAGTGAGGAGAATAAACGAGATACAAAGCTTAAAATAAATTCATTAATTCGTGAAATTGATTACTGTATAGCACAGCTTGCAGATTAGTAAAAGATATGGACGAAAAGCTTAAAATTAAAATATCGATTGCGGACAGAGTTTATCCATTAACTGTGGAACTCTCTCAGGAGGAAGGACTCAGAAGTGCTTCTAAAAAAATTGATACGATGATAAAGCAATTTGAAGAAAATTATGCCGTTCGTGACAAGCAAGACGTATTAGCCATGTGTGCTTTACAATTTGCCTCTCAAACAGAACAAAAACAAATTGATAATGCCATCGATGGCGTTGCAACTATCGAAAGAATTAAAAAAATCAATGCGCTTTTAGATGAATATCTCAAAGATTAAACACGTTCTTTACAGAAACTAAGATACTGCCTACATTAGTTCACATTTGGTAAACTCAACACTAACATTTTAGAATGAGCAAATCATCGTTACTATAGCAAGCCAATTCAGTTTGGAAGCTTGAACAACGAGTTAGCTCAAAACTTGTATTTCCGAGTTTATTCAAGCAATCTAATGTAGGCTTTTTTATATATAAATTTTAACAAAATTATGGGAGACATTTTAACAATAATTATAGGAATTGCGGGCATTGTAGCAGGTTTTGGTATAGCCAAAATAATAGAGAAAAGTAACATCTCAAATTTGATTAAAAGCGCAAAGAAAGAAGCTACTTCCATCTTAAAAGATGCTCATCTTGAGGCTGAAAACATTAAAAAAGACAAAATTCTTCAAGCCAAAGAAAAATTTATCGAATTAAAGTCAGAACACGAACAAGTTATTCTTTCTCGTGATCAAAAGATGGCTGAAGTCGAAAAAAGAATTCGCGACAAAGAATCCCAAATTTCAAATGAACTTTCAAAAGCAAAGAAAGTAAATGACGATTTTGAAACCAAAACGATTGAATACACGACTAAAATTGAAACTTTAGACAAAAAACAAATCGAAGTTGACAGGTTGCACAAAAGCCATCTCCAACAATTGGAAGTTATCGCTGGATTGTCTACTGAAGACGCCAAAAATCAATTAATAGAGGGGTTAAGAGCTGAAGCTAAAACTCAAGCGATGTCGCACATTCAAGACACTATCGAAGAAGCAAAATTAACGGCTCAACAAGAGGCCAAAAAAATAATCATCAATACCATACAAAGAGTTGGAACAGAAGAAGCGGTAGAAAATTGTGTATCAGTTTTCAACATCGAATCGGATGATGTCAAAGGTAGAATTATTGGTCGTGAAGGAAGAAATATTAGAGCGATTGAAGCCGCGACAGGAGTAGAAATCATTGTGGATGATACACCAGAAGCGATTATTCTTTCTTGTTTTGACCCAGTTCGTAGAGAAATTGCACGTTTGGCTTTGCACAAATTAGTAACTGACGGAAGAATACACCCAGCGCGTATTGAAGAAGTTGTAGCTAAAACAA
Organism: Flavobacterium sp.; assembly: GCA_010365135.1. Classification (GTDB taxonomy): domain Bacteria; phylum Bacteroidota; class Bacteroidia; order Flavobacteriales; family Flavobacteriaceae; genus Flavobacterium. Next base: position 9,176 of record JAAFGY010000085.1, on the reverse strand, counting down.
CGAAACAAATTGACGATGAAATTATTGAAGTTGGAAAACGTACCGTAATCGATTTAGGGATTCACGGCTTGCATCCTGAATTGATAAAAGTGGTGGGTCGAATGAAATACCGTTCCTCTTATGGACAAAATTTATTGCAACACTCTCGCGAAGTTTCCAAGCTTTGTGGAATTATGGCTGCCGAATTAGGCTTGAATGTAAAACTCGCCAAAAGAGCTGGTTTATTACACGATATTGGTAAAGTTCCCGATGCCGAAAGTGATTTGCCGCACGCCCTTTTAGGTATGCAATGGGCTGAAAAATATGGCGAAAAAGAAGAAGTTTGTAACGCTATTGGAGCGCACCACGACGAAATTGAAATGAAGTCATTATTGTCGCCTATTGTTCAAGTTTGCGACGCTATTTCAGGGGCAAGACCGGGGGCAAGAAGACAAGTTTTAGATTCTTACATCCAACGTTTAAAAGACTTAGAAGAAGTAGCTTATGGATTCAGCGGAGTAAAAAATGCGTATGCAATTCAAGCCGGTAGAGAATTACGTGTGATTGTAGAAAGCGAAAAAGTTTCTGATGAAAATGCAGCTACTTTATCGTTCGAAATTTCACAAAAAATTCAAACTGAAATGACGTATCCAGGTCAAGTAAAAGTGACTGTAATTAGAGAAACTAGAGCGGTGAATATCGCTAAATAGATTTCAGATTTCAGTTGGCAGATTTCTGCTGGTAACATAGATTCATTTTAAAATTCCAAATTCCAGTCATTCACCATTGGGATTTGGAATTTTTTTATTGTTTTTATTTATTTCTCACTAATTTTGTTTAAAACCTTTACCTATGCAACCTTCTGAATTATTACATATTAGCGAAACAGACTATTTAGAAACCGAGCGTTTGGCATTAGAAAAGCACGAATATTTTAATGGAGAAGTTTTCGCAATGAGTAGAGCTAACATCTCACATAACCAAATTTTTTCAAATTCTATTTTTTCAATAGGGACTCAATTAAAAGGAAAAAAATGCCAGCCTTTTGGTAGTGATTTGAGAGTTCACGTTCCTAAAAACACCTTATTTACCTATCCAGATATCAGCATTGTTTGTGGAGAAATAGAAACTACAGACGACAAATTTGACACCATAACCAATCCATCGGTACTTATAGAAATTCTTTCTCCCTCGACTAGAAATTATGACAAAGGAGAAAAATTTACTTTGTATCGAGAAATTGCTTCCTTGCAAGAATATATTTTGATTGACTCAGAACGCATTATGGTAGAAAAATTCATTCGAAATTCAGATAATAGTTGGCAATTGACAGAATACAGATCTATTGAACAAAGTTTTAGCATCGCAACCGTTGGTATTGAAATGCAATTAGTCGATATTTATGAGGGTGTTAAAATTGTTTAATTTCAATAAATTCTAAATTTTTTAAATTCCAAATTCCAATAATTTACAGTTGGGGTTTGGAATTTTTTTATTTGAAGGATATCACTTTCTCCGTGGATGATAAGCATTAATCACTTCGGCTAAAAATTTCCGATCCAAATGAACATAGATTTCTGTTGTTGTTATTGATTCATGTCCCAGCATCAACTGAATGGAACGCAAATCGGCTCCGTTTTCCAGAAGATGCGTGGCAAATGAATGCCTAAAAGTATGAGGACTAATGTTTTTATTCAATTCTATTTTGACTGCCAAATCTTTAATTATTGTAAAAATCATAGCTCTTGTCAGCTGATTTCCTCTTCTGTTTAAGAACAAAGTATCTTCTTGACCTTTTTTTATATTGAGATGTGTCCGTATAGTATCCTTGTAAATTTGAATGTATTTTTGGGTCAAATTACCGATAGGAACAAATCGTTGCTTGTTCCCTTTTCCTGTAATTTTAACAAACCCTTCATCAAAAAATAAATCGGAAATTTTCAAGGAAACCAATTCCGAAACTCGGAGTCCACAACCATAAAGTGTTTCCAACATCGCTCTATTTCGTTCGCCTTCATTAGAACTCAAATCAATTGCCGAAATCAAAGAATCAATTTCAGTAATTGATAAAGTATCGGGAAGTTTACGTCCTATTTTGGGCGGTTCTATCAATTCCATTGGATTGTCTTGGCGATAATCTTCGAAAATTAGATAGTTGAAAAAACTTTTTAAACCTGAAATTATTCTGGCTTGCGAACGTGGATTTACTTCTTTTGAAACGCTATAAATAAACTGCTGAATGGTTTCTTCGCTTATTTTTAATGGAGAATCGGTAATGTTATTTTCTTCTAAAAAAAGACACAACCGTTCTATATCAAAAGAATAATTTTCGATGGTGTTTTTCGACAAACCTCTTTCGATTCTAAGATAAGATTGATAACTTTTGATATAACTTTTCCAATTCATTATACAAAGAAAGGTTATTTTTAGACATAAAAAAACCACGCAAATGGCGTGGTTTATTATATTTGAATACTAATTTGTTAGAATTTATAACCAACAGAAAGAGAAAACACACTGTTTTCAATCTTAGAATTATCTCCAGCTTCATTTTTTGCAACATTCGACAAACCAAAATTGTATCTTACTCCCGCAGATAATTTTTCAGTAAAATCATATCCTGCACCAATATTTAACCCAAAATCAATTGATTCAAATGAATCTTTAACATCTTCTGTTTCAGATTGTCCCGCAGCTTCAACTTTCATTTTGCAACTTGTCAAAAATCCAATTTGTGGTCCTGCTTCTAAATTAAACTTATCAGCAACATAATATTTAAACATAACGGGTATATTTATGTAAGCCATTTTTAAAGTGGCATCTACATTATAAACGTCTCCATCGATGGATAAATTCTCGCTGAACTTGCTTCCTTGGGTAGAATAAAGTAATTCAGGTTGAAAAGAAAATTTTTCAGAAATCTTGACGTCAACAAAACCACCAATGTGAAAACCAATTATAGAAGATGGACTTGGTGCCTCCTCTCCAGAATAATTCTGATTTGCAACATTCAAACCACCTTTTACACCAAATTTAGCTTTTTGTGCATAAGTAAAACTCAATGCAAGAACTAATAACGAAGACAAAATAATTTTTTTCATTTTTGTTTGATTTGTTAATTGTATTTTTAATTAAATACAAATCAATATTAAACCATTTTTCTTACTAAAAAAAATAAAAGTCAGTGAAATTGAAATACAAGTTGGAATTGTTATTTAGTCTAATTATAAGTCATAAAATCAATTTTTGAACATAAAAAACCACGCAAATAGCGTGGCTCAGTAATTATTCCAAAAAAAATATTAGAATTTATATCCCATTGAAATAGAAAAAACTGAATTAGTAATTTTATCTCCATTACTAACAAAATCATCAGAACCGACATTAGATAATCCTAAATTGTAACGCATTCCAATTGAAACCTTTTTTGTGAAATCATATCCGGCACCAAAGTTAATTCCAAAATCAGTTGAATTATAAAACTGTTTAGCATCAACATCAACTGTTTGACCGTTTGCAGTTCCATTTACCTTAGCACTTGTCAAAAAACCAATTTGAGGTCCAAACTCTATACTAAAATTCTTAGCTGCATAATATTTAGCCATAACAGGTATATTGATATATGCTAATTTAAATGAGTTAATTGTAGCACCATCATTTAACCAATTTAATTTAGTTCCCTGCATGGAATATAGCAATTCAGGTTGAATTACAAGTTTGTCAGCCACTTTTATATCTACAAAAAGACCAACGTTTACTCCAACTAATGTGGAAGTAGAAGGAGCCCCTGCTCCTACAAAATTTTGATTGGCAACATTCAACCCTCCTTTAATTCCAAACTGTGCTTTTTGAGCATTTGCAAATCCAAACACAAGAACCAATACCACTGATAAAATAATTTTTTTCATTTTGTTAATTTTGTTTATTTATAATTTTTGCGCAAAAGTAGATTACTTTTCTCACTAAAAAAAAATTAAATAGTATGTTTTTAACACGAAAATAGGTATTTAGTTTAATTCTAAAATAACACTGTTTTTACGACATAAAAAACCACGCAAAATTGCGTGGTTAGATACATTTTGTTCAAATACCGAAATATTATTTACCCCATTTTCCGCCACCGAGATAAAAACCTAAATGAATTCCAACATATTTGTTAGAAACAGTTCCTATCTTAGTACCTTGTATGTCTTCTAAATCAGAATCAGGAAGTAAATTATACTCAACTCCCATTCTGAATTTTCCCCATTCGAAACCTGCTCTAACTAAACCTCCAAATACACCCGTAACCGAAGGATTTATATCAGCTGATTCTGCATTATCATTTATTTCAATATTTGCTAATGAATAATATCCCATCCCTGCGCCAACAAAGGGAGCAAATGAACTTCCTGATTTATGAAAATAATAATCATACGTTCCAACATAAGAAGTACTGGCAGCAACTTTTGCGGTACTAGATTGGTCGTTATTATCCTGAATATCACGTGCAATTCCGGCTAAACCAATTCTTAACCCAACATTCATATTATCCGCCAAATTAAATTTAGGCTCGATGGAGAACAACACTCCTCCTCCACCACCGGTTGGAACATATCCAAAATCTAATCCACCTCTAAATTTTCCTTTTTCTTGCGAAGAAGCAGAAATAAAAGTCATGGCCATAAGTGCCACTAAAATAATTTTTTTTGTTTTCATTTGATTTGTTATTTAATGATTAATAAAGGATTAAAATTAAACTATTTTCTTACTAAAAAAAATAAAAATGAAAAAAAAATAAGATTTTATATCAAATTGGTTAGTTAGTCTAAGTATAAAGCTGATCTATTTTTTATTTATCCATAAAAAAACCATCCCAGAATAGGATGGTTTTATAAAAGGCAATCAAAGTTAGATTACCATTTGTACAACAATCCAAACTGGGGAATTGCAAAAATATTGTTGAACAAATTCACATTAATAGACAAATCACTTGTATTCGAGCCACTTTCTGGATTAGCATTGTTGTAACTTAAAATATTTGCTAATTCAAAAGTAGCAGCCCAATGCGAAGTAAAGAAATAATTCATTCCTAAATCAATATTGGCATTCATTGCACTAGTACTTCTCTTATCGCCATCATTAGGATCATTGGTTAAAGAGGAAAATCCCAGACCTAATTCTCCATAAGCATTGAAACTTTTGCTTGCTCCTAAAGACAAGAAATAGTAACGCGCGAAAGCTCCAACACCAAAGTTACCGTGCTTATTATTGGCATTGTCTTTTGTTCCACCTAATGCTAGATAGCCTCCTACTGCCCATTTATCATTAAGCATAACACCCATTTTTGGTGTAAGAGCCCAACTATCTTGAACATCACCAGTTCTAAAACTAAAAGCTCCCTCAGCAAATTTGTCTCCTTTAGAGAAACCATTTCCTGCTGGAACGGTTACATCTTGCGCAGTTGCAATTCCGAATGCGAAAATTGCAGCTACAGTAAAAATAATTTTTTTCATGATTTTTAATTTTAAGTTAATATACAAATTTATGATTAAAAAATTAACATTATAAACAATTTAACGCGGTGATTAACAGAATTATTAACATAGTTTTTAACAATTAACTATTTGGTAAATAACCAATTAACTCCCATCTGCATTATAAGAAAAAAGAGTTTACAAAAATCACGCACTTAAAATTATTATAAACAGAAATACAATAAAAAGCCCCTTTTGTGAGTTATTATTTGTAAATTTAACCTAATAAAAACCTAATTATTACATTATGAAAAAAACAATTTTGGTTACTGCTTTTCTGTTTGCAATGTCCTTCACATCTCAGGCACAGTTATTACAAATCGGTGTAAAAGCTGGATTGAATTACGCAAACTTTTCAGGGACAGACATACAAACTGACGCCATAACAAGCTATCATGCGGGGTTACTTGCAGAGATTAAACTGCTGAACAAATTTTCAATACAGCCAGAATTGCTGTACACAACGCAAGGAGCAACGTACAAAACCGCATTAGGCGATTTTAAAAATGAATTGGGATATATTGCAATTCCAGTTTTGGCAAAAATTTATTTAAGCAAATCATTTAGTCTAGAATTAGGACCTCAAGCTTCATTCTTATTAAAGGAAAAAAACAATTTTGACCCGGAAGACTCCAATACGTTCGACTTCGCACTGGATGCCGGATTGGGCTTGAAAATTACCAAAAACATTTTTGTACAAGGAAGATATGTTTTAGGATTGACCGAAGTATCTCCGAATGCAGATGCAAAAAATTCTGTGCTTCAATTTTCAGCAGGTCTAATGTTTTAAGACGATAAAATTATTATTTAACGAAAACCGTTCTTAATTGGAACGGTTTTTTTATTTTTACCAAAACAGTTTTATGAAAATTTGCATCATTAACGGACCAAACCTCAATTTATTAGGAAAACGTGAGCCAGAAATTTATGGATCACAAACTTTTGAAGATTATTTCGAAATCCTGAAAAGTAAATTCCCAAACGTGGAATTGGCTTATTTTCAAAGCAATATCGAAGGCGAATTGATTGGTAAAATTCAAGAATTTGGTTTTTCGTATGACGGCATTATTCTCAATGCTGGTGCTTATACTCACACTTCTATCGGCATTGGCGACGCGATAAAATCCATAACAACTCCCGTGGTAGAAGTTCATATTTCGAATACTTTTTCGAGAGAAAGTTTCCGTCATCAATCCTATATTTCGGGAAATGCTAAAGGCGTTATTTTAGGTTTTGGAATGAAAAGTTACGAATTGGCGATAATGTCTTTTTTGTAATTTCTTCCCGTATTAAAAGCGTCTTAGACATACCATTAAAATAACAAAATTTTATGATTGTAAAATATTCCTACTTGTATATTTGGAAGAAAATTACCGTATGAAAAAAATTTTGTTCATGTTTCTTTTTATTTCGTTTTTTTCCAATGCACAAATTAGAGGAACGATTACCGACAACAAAGGAATTCCTCTCTCACTTGTAACTGTTTTAGAAGAGAACACCTACAACGGAACTTCTTCGAATGAGCAAGGAAAATATGAATTGAACATCAAAAAAACTGGAAAATATACCATTGTTTTTCAATATTTGGGATTCAAAACGCAAAAAATAACACTCGCAATTAACAAGTTTCCATTCACCCAAAACATACAATTAGTCGAAGAAAATTTATCGCTTTCAGAAGTGGTAATCAACAAAAAAGACAATCCTGCTAATACCGTTATTCGACACGCCATTGCCAGCAAAAAAGCAAATGCCGACAAAACAGCTCGATTTAAAGCCGATTTCTACTCCCGTGGGATTTTTAAAGTCAAAGATTTACCCAAAAAAATTCTAGGACAAAAAATTGGAGATTTAGACGGTGCAGTCGATTCTACTGGATCTGGAATTATCTATTTGTCGGAAACTGTTTCGAAAATTATCTTTGAAAAACCCGATAATATAAAGGAACGAATTATTGCTTCAAAAGTAAGCGGAAACGACAACGGTTTTAGTTACAACACAGCAAGGTCAACGTTTTATGATTTTTATGACAATACTTTGAACTTTGGGAGCCAAATTATTTCGCCCATTGCCGATAATGCTTTCAACTATTATAAATACAAATTAGAAGGCACTTTTCAGGACGAAAATAATTTGATGATCAACAAAATAAAAGTCATTGCTAAGCGCGATGCCGAACCTGTTTTTGAAGGATATATTTATATTGTTGAAGATTCCTGGGCGATTTATGCCGTGGATTTAGACATAAAAGGGTACAGAATGCATCAGGAATTCGTGGATGTAATGAATATAAAACAGAATTTCAGTTACAATAAAATCAATCGCATTTGGGCAAAAAATACTCAAAGTCTAGAATTTTCAGCGGGTATTTTTGAAACAAAACTCAACGGAAAATTCTCTTATGTTTATAGTAATTACGAATTTGAAAAAGCATTTGCCAAAAAAACTTTTACCAATGAAATTGTGAGTTTTGAAACCAATTCTAATAAAAAAGACACTCTGTATTGGAATAAAATCAGACCAATTCCTTTAACTATTGAAGAGACTACTGATTATATAAAAAAAGACAGTGTTTATAAAGTTCGAAACTCAAAAACCTATTTGGATTCTATTGATAAGAAAGGAAATAAATTCAAATTTCTCAGTCCAATTACCGGTTATACTTGGAAAAATAGCAGCAAAAAAAAATCATTTCGTTATGATGGTTTACTCAATTTATCATCCTTGAGCTTCAACACGGTCCAGGGTTGGAATTTGGATTCGGGATTTTCATATAGGAATTGGGCAGCCGAAGAGGAAGAAGGAAAATCGACTGCTATAAAAACTAAGTTCAACTACGGTTTCTCTGACGATAGACTTCGAGTTACTGCTGATTATTATCATCGATTCAACAATCAAAATTATGCGATCCTAACTGTTTTTGGCGGAAGCAAAGTCAATCAGTTCAATCCTGAAACACCCATTACGAAATTAATAAACTCCGTGAGCACCTTGTTTTTCAAAGACAATTATATGAAATTGTATAATAAAGAATTTGCTGGAGTAAGTTATGGACAAGACGTGGGCAATAATTTTTATTTTAAAGGAACGTTAGAATATCAGCAACGAAAGCCTTTGTTTAATACTACAAATCAGGCATTTGTGAAAAATGATGACGTTTACAGTTCCAATAATCCATTATTGCCAGACGACAATTTGACTCCAGCATTTGAGGAACATCATCTCACAAAAGCAGCTATTTCTGCAAGAATAAATTTCGGAAACAAATACATTTCAAGACCTGACGGTAAAATAAATATTAAAAACAACAATTATCCAGCGCTTTACTTTGGTTACGAAAACGCTTTTGCATCTAATGAAAAAAAATACGAATTTCAATTGATTACAACTCAAGTAAAATATGAATTTGATGCTGGAAACAAAGGAAATTTAGGCATAAATCTAAAAGCGGGAACTTTCATTCACGGTGAAAATATTTCGTTTGTCGATTACAAACATTTCAATGGAAACAGAACACACATAGGAACCAGCGAACGCTATTTGAATGTTTTCAATTTAATGCCTTATTATTCGAACAGTACTAATGATTCGTATTTCGAAGCTCATTTAGAACATAATGATAAAGGCTATATTATGAATAAAATTCCGTTGTTGAACAAATTGAATTCGACTTTGGTTTTA
>JAAFGY010000084.1 GCA_010365135.1 Flavobacterium sp. | reverse complement strand
CTAATAACGTATTCTCCACAATTATATTATATTTGGGGATTATAAATTTTTATGGAAAAACTCATCCCCTTTACGATAAATGATCTTGCAAAAGTTACAAACCACCGAAGTGGTGAAATAAAATTTGGGGAGAAAATGATGACAGTTCCTAAAGGAATGGATCCTGCTTCATTTCTAAAAACTTGTGAGGCCAAATATGTATTATTTGGTATACCCGAAGATATTGGCGTTCGAGCTAATTATGGCAGACCTGGAGCGGCATCAGCTTGGGAAAGTGCCATTCTTAGTATTGCAAACATTCAACACAACCGTTTTTGCAAAGGGAACCAAATATTAGTTTTGGGACGATTGAATGTATGCGATGAGATGAAAGAAGTAGCGCATTTGGATTTTAACGATATTGATGATCGATCAAAATTAAGTCAACTCGTAGAAAAAATTGATAAAGATGTTTCGCACATCATTTTTACTATCATAAAATGTGGAAAAATTCCAATAGTTATTGGTGGTGGTCACAACAACTCCTACGGAAACATAAAAGGAACCGCACTTGCCAAAGGAAAATCCATTAATGCCATCAATTTTGACGCTCATTCTGATTTTAGAATTCTAGAGGGACGACATAGCGGAAACGGTTTTTCTTATGCTTATGAAGAAGGTTTTTTGAAAAAATATTTTATTTTTGGATTACACGAAAATTACACTTCGAAAAGTGTTTTGGATATTATTAAAAAAATTGAAGATCGAGTACGATACACCACCTACGACAGCATTAATATTCGAAGAGAAAAAAACTTTAATCAAGAATTGATCAATGCTTTAGAATTTATTAAAAATGACTGTTACGGAATTGAAATTGACCTGGATGCCATTCCAAATATTGCAAGCAGTGCCATGACTTTAAGCGGTTTTTCTATTGAAGAACTTCGACAATTTGTTACTTATTTCGCAAAAAATAAAAACGCCTCTTACCTCCATATTTGCGAAGGAGCTCCTGATTTATGTGAAGAAAAGAACAATCATTTAATAGGAAAGCTCATAGGTTATTTGGTTACTGATTTTATAAAATCGTATAATAGCACTGATCCAGTATAATCCAAGAATCTTATTTTTGATGGCCCAAAAATTATCAATTATTACCCATCAAAAATAATAAACCTATCTTTGCCTAACTATCTATGTACAAATTACTAGATATTGAATAGAAAAAATATGTTATTCGAAGATTTATCCCTTTCAAAAAGTATACAAAAAGCCGTATTTGAACAAGGCTACATCAACCCCACTCCCATTCAAGAACAAGCTATCCCGCTAGTTTTAGCCGGAAGAGATTTGATAGGTTGCGCACAAACAGGCACAGGAAAAACCGCCGCCTTTGCCATTCCAATCATACATCAATTGCATCGAATTGTAGGGTCATCCAAAAAAGCTAAAGAAATTCGAGCCTTAATTGTCACTCCAACTAGAGAATTAGCCGTACAAATTGGCCAAAGTTTTGACACTTATGGCAAATATACCAACCTCACTCAACTGACCATTTTTGGTGGTGTATCTCAAGTTCCGCAAGTAGATGCGTTGCGCAAAGGCGTTGATGTTCTCGTGGCAACACCAGGAAGATTGCTAGATTTGCATAAACAAGGTTTTATTGATTTGGATCATTTGCACACCTTAGTTCTTGATGAGGCAGATCAAATGCTCGACATGGGATTTATAAATGATGTCAAAAAAATCGTAAAACTTACGCCTAAAAATAGACAAACGTTGTTATTCTCGGCAACGATGCCGATCGCCATTCGAGAATTGGCCGAAATGTTCCTGAAAGATCCTGAAAAAGTGGAAGTTTCACCCGTGTCATCCACTGCCGAAAATGTAGAACAGCACGTTTATTTTGTGGAAAAAACAGAAAAAAGAAACTTGCTTTATCATTTAATAAAAAATCAGAATTTATCGGATGTTTTGGTTTTTTCCAGAACAAAACATGGTGCCGACAATGTGGTGAAGGCGTTGCGAAAAAACAACATCGCCGCTGAAGCTATCCACGGCGATAAATCACAAAATGCAAGACAACGCGTTTTGGATGCTTTTAAGAACAAGGAAGTGGGCGTTCTTGTAGCAACAGATATTGCAGCTCGAGGCATCGATATTGATCAATTGCCGTATGTAATCAATTTTGATTTACCTAATATTCCAGAAACTTACGTTCACAGAATTGGAAGAACGGGCCGAGCGGGAAATGACGGAGTTGCGATTTCTTTTTGCAGTAAAGACGAGCATCAATATTGGAAAGATATTCAAAAACTTATAAAAGTGGATGTGAAAATTATAAGTGACCATCCCTACCCTTGGCATTCTGGAAGTCCAGAAACTGCTCCGGCAGCTACACAAAAAAACTCGAACCGCAGTGGTGGAGCACATAAATCAAGAAAATCTGAGGTCTCAAAACAAAACAAAAAACGCTGGTATTAGTTACTTTTTCACTCTTATAATTTTTATAAAAAAAACAGTTTTAAGCAAAATCTAAAAGCCGTTTTTTTTATTTAATAAGTTTCTTATTATCAGCTATTTAAATGTTAATCTTTTGTTATTTTGATTGAAATTTTCCTATATTTTGGCTAACTTTAATGTGAGAAAATGAGAAAATTACAAACAATTTAATATCTTCCATTATGAAAACTTTAGTTAAAGCAAATGGCTTATTTCCAACCTTGGAAAGCAAATCGATGAGCCATTTTTTCGATGATTTTATTACAAAAGATTTATTTGATTGGACTGATAGGAATTTTGCTGCTTTAGGCAGTAATTTACCGTCGGCGAATTTGAAAGAAACCGATACTAAAATTGAAGTTGAATTAGCCGCACCAGGAATGAAACGAGAAGACTTCAAAGTAATGATTGATAATAATATTCTTATGATTTCTTCAGAAAATGAAAATGAAAAAGAAGAAGTTAACAAAAAAGAAAACTACATTAGAAAAGAATTTAATTATCAAGCTTTTAGTAGAACTTTCAGTTTGCCTGAAACCATTAACGAAAATAAAGTAGAAGCCAATTACAAAGATGGAATACTTCACATCGTTATTGGTAAAAAAGAAGGCGAAATGAGAAAATCATTAAAAACAATTCCTATCAAATAAAACTGGATCGTATCCATTTTAATTTATTCGTCAAGAAGCGTCACTAACAATACTAGTGGCGTTTTTTGCTTTCTTAATCTGTTCATTAATAACTTGAAATAATCTTAATGGTTCAAATGGTTTAATGATAATGTCATTCATTCCCACGGCTATTGCTTCTTCACAAATTTCATCTATAGCGAATGCCGTTAAAGCTATAATAGGCGTTTGGATACCTTTGAGACGAATTTTTCGGGTAGTTTCAAAACCATCTATCAAAGGCATGTTGATATCCATCAAAATGACATCAAAAACATCTTTGCTTAAAATATCCAATGCTTGATACCCATCATCTACAAGAAAACAACTACAATTATTTTTTTCAATTATTTTCTTAGTGACCGTTTGATTAATCTTATTATCCTCGACAACTAAAATTTTAAATATTTGTCCTGCGCTTAAATCAACTTTAATGTTGTTAATTATTTCACTCGTTCTTCTTGGATCATAATCAAATGCTATTGTAAAGTAGAAGGTAGTTCCAATTCCAACTTGGCTTTCCAGAAATATTTCACTTTTAAATAATTCGAGCAAGCGTTTTACAATAGCCAATCCAAGGCCTGTACCTTGATAATCGTTATCTTTGCGTCCAACCTGTACAAATTTTTCGAAAATTTTCTCTTGGTCAACGGTTGCAATTCCTACTCCATTGTCCGAAATTTTAAATTCAATATAATGGGATTGCCCTTCGACTTTTACTAATGTGGCACTTACAATTACCTCTCCATTTTTTGTAAATTTCAACGCATTACTTATTAAATTCATAAGTATTTGAGCTAGTCTCAACTTATCACCAATTAAATATTCCGGAATTTTTCGATCGATTATTATCTTGATTTTATTGTTGTGATTTTGTGAAATAAAAGAGAGTGAATTTTTTACCATATCAATTTCATCAAAGATATTGAATGCTAAACTTTCAAGAACAATCCTATTTTCTTCGATTTTATTAATCTGGAGAATATCGTTCACAAGCGACAATAAATAGCGCGCTGAAAATTTTAGCGAACTCAAATGCGGGCTATTTGCCAGTTCTTTATGCTCGTCTAGCAACATATTTGTGATTCCCACGACACCATACAATGGAGTCCGTAATTCGTGGCTTATGGTTGATACAAATTGTGTTTTCGCAGACGAAGCTTCTTCTGCCCTATTTTTTGCAATAAGCAGTTCTTCGTTGGCAATAGTGAGATCGTGATTTGCTCTTTTTTTAAAATTATTATTTTCATAAAGAGAATAAATTAATAATAATAAAATCAATAAGATCATTATAAACAAGGTGACAATAATTCTCGACTTTCTTAAACTTTGATATTGTAAGTCCTTCTCTGTTTCAATTTTGTCAATCTCTCTTTTGTATTCGTCTAATTGGAGATTAATCCCGGCTACATTGGTTTTTTTTAGCAGTTTATCATTATAAATTTCATCAGAAATTTTATTGTAATGTTCTAAATTTTCGTATGCCTTTTTATAATTTCCTTTTTTTAATAAAAACTTGGAATATTCTTGATGAGAATACGACAAATCGGATTTTTCATTTCCTTTATTTCCCAATTTTATGGCGTTCAAAAAATAAGATTCGGCTTTATTATTTTCTTCAATGTGACTATAATACATCCCATTAAGCATATTTAGGGCAACAATTGTTGACTCATCTCCATATTTTGTATGGAATTTGTTAATATATTTCAAATATGGAAAGCCTTCGTTAAATTGATTATTATCAAAATAAGCCCAGGCAATATTTAGCTTTGTAAAAACAATTTGACTGGTATCCGCTGATTTTTGACTGTATTCTAAAGCTTTTTTATAGTATCTTATACCATATTGATATTGTTTTTTTTCAAAACAATATACATTGCCTAGATTATTATTTATCCAGTTTTTGATTTTATTATTATCCGTTTTAATGGCATAAGACAGTCCTTTTTTATAAAAGAAAATGGCTTTTTCAAATTCAGATAATTCATCAAAATTGGCAGCAATAATATTATAGGAAGCAGCAATAAGATAATTGTCTTTAATAATTGAGGCATAGTGCAGATTTAGTCTCGCGGTTTCTAAAGATTTTTCAAAATTATCCGAATACAAATATTTCGCAGAAAGTTTTACTGAAGCACTTATTTCTGCTTTTGTAGGTGTTTTTGCGAGGGCAAAGTAAGTATTGCTGAAGGGAAGGAGCAATAAATAAACCAATAAAAAAGTACGAATTTGAGGCATAACTACTTAATATCCTTTCAAATATACATCATAAATAATTATTATAGCAATAAAAATTCGGTTATTTATAAGTTATTTCTCTAATATATAATAATTCAACATAAGGACTTCAAACAAGAGGTCATCTTAACACTAATGAATAAAAAAAACCTACTCAAATAAAAGAATAGGTCTGTTATAATTTGTATATTCTTTCTTTAAATTCACTCAGAAACGTCGTCTTCGCCTTCCCATTTTCCTACTACTGATGTAGCCAAAGCATTTCCTAAAACATTGGTCGCGCTTCTAAACATATCACAAAAATGGTCAATGGGAAGAATCAATGCGATCCCTTCGATGGGAATTTTAAACATACCACAAGTTGCTGCTACAATTACCAAACTGGCTCTTGGAACTCCTGCAATTCCTTTGCTGGTTAGCATCAAAACTAAAAGCATCGTCATTTGAGTTCCTAAATCCAAATGAATTCCATACGCTTGAGCAATAAACAAACTGGCAAAAGTCATATACATCATACTTCCGTCTAAATTGAAAGAATAGCCCAAAGGCAGCATAAAAGCTACGATCTTGTCTTTTATTCCAAAGCGTTCTAATTCCTCGGTAAGTTTTGGAAAAACTGCTTCACTACTCGTTGTGCTAAAGGCAATAATCAGCGGACCAACAATATGATTTAATAATGTTTTCATTCTTTTTCCAAGAAAAATGAACCCTACGGCCAAAAGAAAAATCCATAACGAACCAATTCCCACAAAAAACGAAGCAAAAAATTTAATGTAAGTAAGAACCAAATCATTCAAATCTTTTATAGCAAAAACGCCCGCAATCGCGCCAAAAACGCCCATTGGAGCAAACTTCATCACATAATTTACCATTTTAAGAACAATGTGTGATAAAACTTCTATTGCGTGAGTTACCGGTCTTGCATAATTACCAATTGATGCTGCCGCCAAACCGAAAAAGATAGAGAAAATTACAATTTGGATAATTTCATTATTCGCCATTGCTTCAACAATGCTTTTGGGAATAATGTGTTCAATAAAATTTTGGGTAGAAAAACTTTGAGTATTTCCTGTCACTTCCGCAGCAGCAGATAAATCGATATTAGATAAATTGAGTCCAACACCAGGCTTCAAAACATTGACCCAAAACAGTCCTATTAAAAGTGAAATAAATGAAGCACTAAAAAACCATCCTAATGCCTTTCCTCCCACTCTTCCAACGGTTTTTATATCACCTAACTTTGCAATTCCCGGCACTAATGTACTAAACACCAATACAGCAATAATCATTTGTACCAAACGAATAAATACAGTAGCCAATATTTTTATCTTGTCGCTAAATTCTTTGGCAAATGTTACATCATAATTATTATGAACATAAATCCCTAAAAATGCTCCTAAAAGCATGGCAATAACAATTTGAACAGTAAGATTTCCTAAAAAGGATGGTTTTTTGGTTTCGGTTTGGGTCATTATTTTTAGTGTTTAGTTTGCAGTATTCTGTTTGAAGTTCGAATTGAACATTACAAACTAAACACCAAAACTATTAGAAATAGGTTTTGTTTAACAAATAGAAATCGGCAAGAACAATAGCTGCCATAGCCTCGACAATTGGAACAGCACGGGGAACAACGCAAGGATCGTGACGACCTTTACCTTGCATTTCAGTTATATTTCCTGTATTGTCAAGTGATTCTTGTTTTTGCATAATAGTCGCCACAGGTTTAAAAGCTACTCGAAAATAAATATCCATTCCGTTGCTGATTCCACCTTGAATTCCTCCAGAAAGATTGGTTTTTGTAGTTCCGTCAGGATTGTATAAATCATTGTGTTCGCTTCCTTTCATTTTTGCTCCGCAAAAACCGCTACCAAATTCGAATCCTTTTACGGCATTTATTGAAAGCATTGCTTTGCCCAATTCGGCGTGCAATTTATCGAAAACGGGTTCTCCTAAACCAATTGGAACATTTTGAATCACACAAGTTACGGTGCCGCCTACGGTGTCTCCTTGTTTTTTTATCACCCGAATATATTCTTCCATTTCAGCGGCCATTTTTTCATCAGGACAACGCACTGGATTGCTTTCTGTTTTTGAAAAATCCAAATCTTGGTAAGGTTTTTCTAAAAATATTGGACCAACCGAAGAAACATAAGCATTGATTTTTATTTCTGGCAACATTTGCTTGGCAATCGCTCCCGCAACTACTCTACTGGCAGTTTCGCGAGCAGAACTTCTTCCGCCACCACGATAATCACGAACACCATATTTTTTTTCATACACATAATCAGCATGGCTGGGTCTGTAATTGTCTTTTATGTGAGAATAATCATCTGATTTTTGATTGGTATTCGGAATGATAAAACCGATAGGAGTTCCTGTAGTTTTTCCTTCGAAAATTCCGGATAAGAATTGTACATCATCAGGCTCTTTGCGCTGCGTTACAATAGCTGATTGACCCGGTTTTCTGCGAGACATTTCAATTTGAATAGCCTCGAAATCTAGTGCAATTCCTGAAGGACATCCGTCAATTATTCCACCTAAAGCTTCTCCGTGAGATTCGCCAAAAGTTGTTATTCTAAATAGGGTTCCGTAGCTATTTCCTGCCATTATAATTAGTTTTGAACAAATATAATATTTTAGTTCAAAGTTCAAAAGTTTAAAGTACGAAGTTTTAAAAAGCAATTAAATCTTGACAAGATTTGTTTTTTAGTAAATACTATTTTTAATACCAATAAAAAAGGTTTCAAAGAATTTCTGAAACCTTTTATTGATTCTTAATTTCTTAATGGTTTTAAATTAATGTTTAAAATAGTACTCTTAAAATATTTTTTATTTTATAATAATTTCTTTTTTTGAATTTATTTTTACCACACAATAGGGAGTTGTGATTTCTTGTGTCATCGAACTGTGTGCTGGCGCAGTTTCTTTAACCGTAATAATTATATTTTTCTCTGTTTCCACAGCACTTTCAATACCAATTTTATAGCCACCAGAAGTTTTTTCGCCCATATTCAAAATCGCAAAATTTGAAGTTTGAATATCGTTTGGTTGAATTTTATTTTTTAATTGTTCGTCATTTTGCAACATTGAAATTTCTTTTTCCTCAGTCAAAATTTCAAAGAAACGAATACTTGCCCCACCATCTGCTTGCTGGGTTAAAATCTCATACAAAGGATGTATTCCTGAAGTCTTTGTTGAGGAAGCTCCACAGGAAAACAGAAATAAAGTTAGAAGTAATAGAACTGCTTTTTTCATGAAAATTTATTTATCGCTTTATGATACAGTTCCTCATATAAAGGCAGAATTTTTTCAATATCAAATTGCTTTGCAATTGATAACGCATTTTCTTTGAATTTATTTAAAGTGGTGCTGTCTTTCAATATTTTGAGGGCATTTTCGGCCATTTCATCCGTATTTCCAGTTTTGCTCAAATAACCTGAAATGCCTTCCAAATTCACTTCGGGCAAACCTCCAGAATTGCTAGAAATTACAGGAACGCTCCACGCCATTGCTTCGAGAGCAGCAAGACCAAAACTTTCCGTTTCGGACGGAAGCAAAAATAAATCAGTGTAACTTAATATTTTATCAATTTCATTACTGTTTCCAAAGAAAATAACTTTGTCTTGAATGCCTAATTCTTGGCATAAATATTCGGCTTTCTCCTTTTCAGGACCATCACCTACCATCATCAATTTGGCAGGAATTTGTTGTTGAATTTTATAAAATATTTTAATGACATCCGGAATCCTTTTCACTTTTCTGAAATTACTAATGTGAGTAATAATCCGTTCTTTCTCCGTTGCCATAATTGATCGCCGGCAAGAAATACTGGGATCGATGGTGTTTTTATCCAACTCAATAAAATTTGGAATCACTTGGATTTCGTTTTTTATATTGAATAATTTAAGGGTATCGTCTTTTAAACTTTGGGAAACCGAAGTCACAAAATCAGATTTATTGATGCTGAAAGTTACCGCCGTTTTATAAAAAGGATGGTTTCCCACCAAGGTAATATCCGTTCCGTGAAGTGTCGTAATCATTGGCAGATCTATTCCTTCGTCTTTGAGCATTTGCTTTGCCATATAACCAGCATAAGCGTGTGGAATTGCATAATGAACGTGCAATACTTCTATTTTATGCAACTTTACCATATCAACTAATTTGCTTGATAAAGCCAGTTCATACGGTTGAAAATGAAATAGTGGATATTCAGGAACATTGACTTCATGATAATGCACATTAGGATTCAGCAATGCCAAACGCACAGGCTGACTGTAAGTAATAAAATGAATTTCGTGACCACGACGAGCCAATTCCAACCCTAATTCTGTAGCAACAACGCCACTTCCCCCAAAAGTTGGATAACAAACAATTGCTATTTTCATATGTATTTTTTGATGAAAAGAACTTATTAAATTAGCATTTCCTGCAAGGAATAATGCATACGAATGAAAAATAAACCTGTTTCTGTAATTTATACTAGAAAAAACGACTGTGCCAACTATCCATAGCTGGAACTTCCCAAGATTCGTTGTATTCTTCGATATTGTTGACGAGATTATTGAAAACGATGGTGTTTTCGGTAACGGCTTTTTCTTTGGCCATCTTCTTGAAATCAATCAAGGTTTTGTGGGCAATATGCTCGCCATTTTTGAAAGTAACGTTCATTTTATCGAGCAAATCAACATTGTATTTTTGTTCTAATTTTTGAATAAATTGAACAGATGAATCGATGGCACAACCTGTCGCAGCTTGTACTTCTTGGTTTACGGCAATAATTATAAATCGATTGTATTTCAGTTGATATGAGGATTCAAGTCCCACGCTGTGCGCTTCCCATTTTTCAAGAAAGGAAATCACATCAGCTTCTATTTCGGAAAATTCGGCATCCGAAAATTTTCTGTTGGATTGGTAAATCCAGATTTTGGATTCTAGTGGTAAATTTTCGAAAGGTATAAGCATTTGATTTTAGATTTTAGATTGCAGATTTTAGATTGCAGATTTTTAATTTTTAATTTTTAATTAATTACAAGTCCATTGCATTGGCAATCAATTCAGCGATGTCGATTACTTTTATTTCGCTTTCTTTTTCTTTGTTTTTGATGCCGTCCGTCATCATGGTGTTGCAAAAAGGACAACCTGCGGCAATAATATCGGGTTTGGTTTGTAGAGCATCTTCGGTTCTTTCGATATTTATTTCTTTGTTACCGGGTTCGGCATCTTTAAACATTTGTGCTCCGCCTGCTCCACAGCACAATCCATTGGCGCGAGAACGTTTCATTTCTACTAATTCGGCGTCCAGTTTTTTGATTAAATCTCTTGGAGCTTCATAAATATTGTTGCCTCTTCCAAGATAACAAGGGTCGTGAAAAGTGATTCGTTTTCCTTTGAATTGTCCTCCTTCAATGGTTAATCTTCCATCATCTAACAAAGATTTTAGAAATTCGGTGTGATGCAAAACTTCATATTTTCCGCCCAATTCTGGGTATTCATTTTTCAGCGTATTGAAACAATGTGGACAAGCTGTTACGATTTTTTTTATTTCGTAGCCATTCAAAACTTCAATATTTGTCATGGCTTGCATTTGAAATAAAAACTCGTTTCCAGCTCTTTTTGCTGGATCGCCTGAACAGCTTTCTTCAGTTCCTAGCACTGCAAATGAAACATTAGCACGATTTAAAATTCGGACAAATGCCTTTGTGATTTTTTTGGCTCTATCATCAAAACTTCCGGCACAACCTACCCAAAACAATACTTCAGGTTGTTTGCCTTGAGATAGCATTTCGGCCATTGTGGGTACTATTAAAACTTCGGACATATAAAAAAGTTTAAAGGTTTAAGGGTTTAAAGTTTAAAAAACTGAAATCTGAAACCGTTGTGTATTATAAAAATATTTATTTTTTCCTTGTATCCGCGCGTGAGGGATAGTAGTGGAGCTCTTTTTTATTTTCAATTGCTAGGGGTTTTAACCCGTGGCAATTGAAAATAAAAAAAGCGGGAACGGATAGCCCGACCCGTAGTTTTTACGGAGGGTCACGCCCAAATTATTCTATTCGTTTTTCCAGTTTAATCTATCTTGCTGGTTGTATTGCCAAGGCGCACCATTGTTTTCGATATTGGTCATCATAGCATTTATTGGAGTTGGCGCAGCGCTTTGTTCCATTACCAAAAACCGTCGCATATCTATAATAATCGAAAGTGGATTGATGTTTACCGGACATTCTTCGACGCAAGCATTGCAAGATGTACACGCCCATAATTCTTCGGGTGTGATGTAATCGTTCAGTAATGTTTTGTTGTCTGGGACGAAAATTCCTTTATTGGCATCGATATTTTTGCCTACTTCTTCGATTCTATCTCTCGTATCCATCATTATTTTACGAGGCGATAATTTTTTTCCGGTGATATTAGCTGGACACACTGATGTACAACGACCACATTCGGTACAAGTGTAGGCGTTCATTAATTGTACCCAATTTAAATCCTGAATATCGCTTGCTCCAAATTTACTAGGAGCTGCATTTGGGTCTATAACTGGCGTGGCGTATGGATCTGCGTTGGGATCCATCATCAATTTTACTTCATTGGTTACGGATTCTAAATTGGAGAGTTGCCCTTTTGGATTCAGATCTGCAAAATAGGTGTTAGGAAAAGCCAACAGAATATGAAGGTGTTTTGAATAATACAAATAATTCATAAATACCAAAATCCCAATGATATGCAACCACCAAAATAATTCGTTCAGAAGCATTACTAATTCGCTGGAAACGCCATTGAATAAAGGCTGAATAAATTGACTTACGGGAAAAAAACCTGCTTGGATGAAATGCGAAAAACCTCCAGGAATATTTTGTAAATGCAAATCGGAAGCATTCATTAATAGAAATAATGACATTAAAATTACTTCGAAATAGAGGATAAAATTAGCGTCTTTCTTTGGAAAACCGGTTAAATCTTTATGGATAAATCGTTTTAATCTAATGATATTTCTTCGTGTCCAAAATACAAATACGGCTATTAAAACCAATAAAGCTAATATTTCGAAAGAACCGATCAACACATTATAAAGAATTCCTAGCGAAGAAAAAATTCTATGAGTTCCAAATAATCCATCAATACTAATTTCTAATAACTCGATATTGATAATGATAAACCCCGCATAAACAATGATGTGAAGCACTCCAGAAACAGGTCTTTTGATCATTTTTGATTGTCCGAGAGCAATCAACGCCATATTTCCCCAGCGTGCTTTTGGATTGTCTTTGCGATTTACGTCTGCTCCAAGATGGATGTTTCGGACAATTTTTTTTATATTGGAATAGAAATAACCAAATCCTATAACCAGCAGTATTGCAAATAAAATATTGTCTAAATAGCCCATAATTGCTAGTTTTTAGCTTTTGAAACTGTATCGTTTACTGGTCCAACATAAGGTTTATTTTTCTTTCCAAAAAGCGAAACATTTATATAACGTGTCGGGTTCAGCCTCACGTCTACTAATAATGATTCTAATTCTTTTGATGTTTTTTCTAAATTGTTATATAACGTCTCATCCTTTACCAATTTGCCCATTGTGCCTTTGCCTGATTGAATTTCTGCCATCATTTTATCCACATTTTCCATGGTTTTTTGGAGATTTTTGGCAGTTTTCCCTAATTCGGCTTTGTTTAAGGAATCGGATATTTTAGAAAAATCACTAGAGACTTTGTTAAGATTAGTTACCACTCCATTAATTTGTCCTTTGTTATCGTCAAGAATGGTATTGATACTAGAAGAAGCTTTGTGAAACTGCTGCATCGTTTTGCTTAATTCAGCCAAACTCATTTTTAAATCTTGCTGCCCTTTAGTGTCTACAACATTGTTGATTCCTACCAATAAATCATTAGCATTGTGCATTACTTTTTCAAATTTTTCTTGCAGAGGAAGCAACTGTTTTTTCAAAACTTCGGTCAAGTCTGATTCGGAAGTTCCTATTAAAAACTGACCATCTGCGGAAACCGAATTGTCCTTTAGATTGGGATGAATAGCAATTTGTTTACCATCAATAAAACCAGGTTTATAGATATCGGCCGTACTCGTTTGCGAAATAGGGAAATCGGTTTTAAGTTGCAACTGGACTACGAGTTTTCCCGTATTTTTGTCTAAAGTGATTTTGGTCACTTTGCCCACAACCAAACCATTTATGGTGACAGATGCGGAAGTCGAAAGCCCTTCGACATTGTCATATTGAACATAAAATGTTTTGTATTTATCCAAAAGGTCTTTCCCTTTTAGAAAACTGTAGCCCCAAATAAATAATATTAAGGTAGAAAGGACTAAAATGGAGGTCTTAATTTCTCGTGTTAATTTCAAAATTTATAAATTTTAGCAAATTTAATATAAAAATAATTAAACTAGCAGTTATTAATTATTTGATTGCGTCTTGAATACTAATCTTCTCACCGTTTTTAAAAGCAATTAAATAAGCCGAACTGTAACCTTTGGATTTTGCTTCGTGCAATAATTGTTTAGCAGTTTCATAATCCGTAGTTTCACCATACATGTATTTGTAGAGATTTGTGCCCGAATCTATCGAAATGTCTTTCAATCCTTTAAAATTACTAGGTGTTAATTCTATTTTTCTTGAGCTTGCCGAAAGTTGTACTTTAAAAATAGTAGCTGAATCGGAATTATTTACTATTTTTTTTGGAGGAGTTACTTCTATACTAGGTTTTGACTTTGATGACGATGAACTGTCTTTTATCGGTTTTTCAATTATTTTTTGAAGAGGTTTTTCAATAATATTATCCGAATTATCACTGCCAAAATATTCTTTTTTATAGCTAACAATAGCATTGGCGATAGCTTGGGCAATTTCGTTTTGACCTTCTTCAGAATCCAGTAAACTTCCTTCAGTAGGGTTAGAAATAAATCCTGTTTCGATTAAAACTCTTGGCATATAGGCTTTGTGAAGTACCATAAAAGGGGCTTGTTTTACGCCTCCGTGTCTAACTTCTTTACCCAAAGCTGCAAATCCATCTTCTATTTTGCTTGCCAATGAAATACTGTTTTCCAAATATTCTTCCGCCATCAAGGTCATTCCTATCATAGTTTCAGGAGAATTAGGATCATAACCTTCATATTTTTGTTTATAATCTTTCTCTAAAGTAATAACGGAATTCTCTTTCTTTGCCGCTTCAAGATTGGAAGCTACTTTACTCATCCCCATTACATAAGTTTCAGTTCCTGAAGCCGCCGTATTTCTATTTGCATTACAATGTATCGACACAAAAATATTAGCATCGGCACGATTCGCAATATTGGCTCTTTCGATCAAATCAATAAAAACGTCTGTTTTACGAGTGTAAATGACATCTATTGTGGGACTTTGTTCTAATATTCTGCCCACTTTGAGCACTAATGCCAAGTTTATATTTTTTTCGACACGACCACTATAAGCAGCCCCAAAATCGTGTGCTCCGTGACCAGCATCCAAAGCCACCTTGAAAACATTGGATTGACCATAACTAAGAAAGGAAACTGCCGTAAGAAGAATCGCAAATTGTAGTTTAATTTTATTTTTTAAATACATAAATTTAAAAGTTAATTTAATTAAAACACT
>JAAFGY010000083.1 GCA_010365135.1 Flavobacterium sp. | reverse complement strand
GTTAGAATAAATATTTGAATAAAAATATAAAAATATAATCAGATTAAAATAATAAAGGCACGTTTTTTTAAAAACGTGCCTTTTAACAACAAAACTATTTAACTACATTATCTATTCTTTAACCACTTTTGATGTACTTACTTTACCATCAATTTCAGTTGTTACCATATAAACTCCTTTTTGAAGTTCATTAGTTTGCAATGTAACAGAGTTAGTTTTTGGGTTAGCTTTCAAAACTTCTTGCCCAAGAATATTATAAACAGATACTCTTTGAATGGTGCTATTAGCCTCAATTGTCAAAGTGTTTTTCACAGGATTAGGATACATTTTTACACTTGAAGTTTCAAATTTTTGTGTTCCTAAAGCTGTTCCTTTATACAAATAAAGATTATCATAATACACAGTTCCCAAATCGGATGTAATTACAAATTGCACTAAATCATTTCTTAAGCCGGGCATATCCGTTAAAGGAATATCTAAGGATATCCAAGTGCCTGGATTAGGATTAGGTAATGCAGGATTGCTTGCATTGGTTGTTGAGAATGATATAGCATTAAATTCACCAGCACCACCATTCCAATTAGAAAATTTAAAATTAAAACTTTTATCCAAGGTTTCAGTAGCAGTCCAAATATCCATATGGAAATGTGTAAATGCTGTTGCATCGAATCTACCAGTTAGAAATTCAACACCTTCACATCCTAAACCAGAAATTTTGTTTGTTGCATTACCAGCAATCATCACTTCTGTAGTGTTTGCGCCACACCAAGAAGTATTATAAGTATCAACACTTATCGGTGTATAAGCGTTACTATAAATAGATTTTACATCGGCTGCATTTCTAGCAGGTGGAGTTGGCGCAGCAGTTGTTGGTGCTGGATCCGGTGCAACAACTGTTTTTTCAGCAGTAATATTGTCTAAATAAATTGTAAAATTGCCCGGAGGAGAAATAAAACCATCATTAGTGGATTTCCAACCAGGGAAAAAGGATATTTTCGCATATTCTCCATTTGCAAGACCCTGCCCATCTAATACAGTAGTGTAACTTAAAGTAAGTGTTTGCCATACTCCTGGTGTAGTGTAATTAGCTGCTGCCCCGGAAGTAGGTCCTGTTCCGTTTTCTACTTTAGAGAACAAACTAAATGCTTGAGTAGAATAAACATCAACATTGACTGTTTTGTCGGTTGTTAACTTAATTTTACTGTTTGCCAATAAAACCTCAGCGCCTTGCCAAGGATTACCTGTAGATTGACTAACCATTTGAAAAACAGTCCCTCTAGTGCCAGCAACTGCAGGATCTGCTACCCTTGTGGCACTCGCCAAACCTTCAAATCCAGTAATTGAGTAATCAGTGGGAGGCGCAGTTTCAAAATCTTGAATCAGAACTTGTTGTGCAAATCCTAATGAAGTCATCATTAGTGCAAATAAAATCGTAATTTTTTTCATAATAATTAATTTGAGTTAATAATAGAATTTATAGTATATCAAATTTAGTAAACCATTTCAGAGTGGCTCTTTGTTTGAAGATATAAAAACTATACAAAATTATTTATTACGAAATCGTTTGAAATGCCTTGAATTGAAAGGATTTCAACCCAAATTCAAACAGTAATTAATATAATCCAAATAATTATATGTTGTGGTGATGTTGAGTTAAATCTTAAAATTTTTCCAATTTTTACAAAATTCGATATGCAATTGGATCCAATTAATACCTGAAAATACCTATATCTTCAATTTCGGATGAATATTTTAGTGATTCTGAAACTACAATCGATTTTCAAACTAAAAATTTGTACAAAATTCAATACCAGTACTCATTTTAAAATTGATTACTTTTGTAAAAATTCATTTGTTAGTATGTCAATAGACCTTTCAACACTCGATCCGAAGAAAAATATTATCATAAAAGGCGCACAAGTTCACAATCTCAAAAATGTGGATGTGGCAATTCCTAGGAACAAATTAGTGGTCATTACCGGCCTTTCGGGTTCTGGAAAATCAAGTTTGGCATTCGACACTTTGTATGCCGAAGGGCAACGCCGTTACGTGGAAAGTTTGTCGTCTTATGCCCGCCAATTTCTTGGAAGACTCGATAAACCAAAAGTGGAATATATAAAAGGGATTGCTCCTGCGATAGCGATTGAGCAAAAAGTAAACACGACCAATGCCCGTTCAACCGTTGGAACTTCTACGGAAATTTACGATTATATAAAATTGTTATTTGCCAGAGTCGGGAGAACTTTTTCGCCTATTTCTGGATTAGAAGTAAAAAAAAATACCGTTTCAGATGTCATTGCAGATGTGAAAAAAATTGGAATCGATAGCAAGTGGTTACTCCTCGCACCTATTCATTTAGAACACGGAAGAGCTTTGGAAGACAAATTGAAAGCCTTACTCAATCAGGGATTTTCGAGAATATTAGTCAATAATGAAACCGTTCGTTTAGATGAAATCGATGGTCATACATTGGGTAACAACGACATCCTTCTTATCATTGACCGTATCGTTGTTAAAGATGAAGAAGAATTCTATAATCGACTTGCCGATGCTGTTCAAACTGCTTTTTATGAAGGAAAAGGAATTTGCCATTTGCAGGAATTAAATACAGATAAACGCTTTTCGTACAGCAATAATTTCGAACTAGACGGCATCACTTTCTTAGAACCCAATGTTCATTTATTTAGTTTTAATAATCCGTACGGCGCTTGCCCAGTTTGTGAAGGTTATGGAAACATCATCGGAATTGACGAAGAATTAGTGATTCCGAACACTTCTTTATCCGTTTTTGAAAACGCTATTTATCCTTGGCGTGGCGAAAGTATGGGTTGGTTTCGGGACGAATTGGTAAACAAAGCATACAAGTTTGATTTTCCCATTCACAAGCCGTTTTTTGAACTTTCGGAAGCACAGAAAGAATTGGTTTGGACGGGAAACAGCTATTTTCAAGGCTTGAAAGCCTTCTTCAAGGAATTAGAAAGCAAAAATTATAAAATACAAAATCGGGTAATGCTTTCGCGTTATCGGGGCAAAACCAAATGTTACGCTTGTAAAGGAAAACGCTTGAGAATCGAAGCTTCTTATGTAAAAATCAATTCGAAAACAGTTTCTGATTTGGTCGATTTACCGATTAAACATTTGGTAACGTTCTTCAAAAACATTGATTTAGATGTCTATGAAAAACAAATTGCCAAACGATTATTATTGGAAATAAACAACCGTTTATCCTTTTTGACCGAAGTGGGTTTGGATTATTTGACTTTAAATAGAAACTCGGCGACACTTTCAGGTGGCGAATCGCAACGTATTAACTTGGCGACTTCCTTGGGAAGCAGTTTGGTGGGTTCAATGTATATTTTGGACGAACCCAGTATTGGTTTACACCCAAAAGACACTGAACGTTTAATCAAAGTATTGCAATCTTTACGTGATTTAGGAAATACGGTTATCGTGGTCGAACATGATGAAGATATTATGAAGGCCGCCGATATGATTATTGATATTGGTCCTGAAGCAGGAACTTTTGGCGGCGAATTGGTCGCTCAAGGCACATTCGACGAAATCTTGAAATCGACTTCCTTAACGGCCAAATACTTGAATGGCGAACTGGAAATCAAAACGCCTCGAATTCGCAGAAAATGGAGCAATTACATTGAAATTCTAGGAGCAAGAGAAAACAATTTACAAAATATAGACGTCAAATTTCCGTTGGAATGCCTGACCGTGATTACCGGAGTTTCCGGAAGTGGAAAAAGTACGTTGGTCAAAAAAATCTTGTTTCCTGCGATGCAGAAAAAACTGGATGGCGTTGGCGAAAAAGCAGGCCAATTTACCGAAATGCGTGGCTATTATCACAAAATCCAACATATTGAATACGTAGATCAAAACCCCATTGGAAGAAGTTCCCGCTCGAATCCTGTGACTTACATCAAGGCGTATGACGATATTCGGGAATTGTTTGCCAAAGAGAAACTTTCAAAAATTCGCGGATATCAAGCCAAACATTTTTCTTTTAACGTCGATGGCGGAAGATGCGAAACCTGTAAAGGCGAAGGCACCATCAATGTCGAAATGGTTTTTATGGCCGATGTACAATTGCATTGCGAAACTTGCAACGGCAAACGATTCAAGAAAGAAGTGCTGGAAGTGACTTTTGACGGCAAGAACATTCACGATATTCTGACGATGACTGTGGATGATTCTGTTTCCTTTTTTACTGCCAATAAACAAAATAAAATCATTCAAAAACTACAACCATTGCAAGATGTAGGGTTAGGTTATGTGCAATTAGGGCAATCCTCTTCTACCCTTTCTGGTGGTGAAGCACAGCGTATCAAACTGGCTTCGTTCTTGGTTAAAGGTGCAACGAAAGAAAAAGCACTTTTTGTTTTTGACGAACCTACAACAGGATTGCATTTTCACGACATCAAGAAACTCTTGGCTTCATTCGATGCTTTAATTGAGAAAGGGCATTCCGTATTGGTTATCGAACATAATTTGGATTTAATAAAATGTGCGGATTGGATTATTGATTTAGGTCCCGAAGGTGGTGAAAACGGTGGACAATTACTTGCCGAAGGAACTCCCGAAGAAATCATTAAAATCAAAAAATCAGTTACGGCTAAATATTTGAAGGAGAAGTTGTGATAATCCGAAATTTATGTTCTTGAGATTTATTGCAAATAAAAAACATTAAATTTTACAATAAATAAATACAATTATGTAAAATATTTAGTGGTACTTTTCGCATTTTTGTATATTGTACAAAATCGTCGATTCTATTAAAGGCAATTGAATCTATAAAGTGGTTTCTTTGCATATGAATACAAAACAAACTCATCTTCTAAAAAAAACGCTGCGAGTGTTAATGTGGTGCGTCGCTTCGATAATTGCACTTTTAATCCTTCTTGTTATATTAATTCGAATTCCAGCCGTTCAAAATTATGCAAAAGATAAAGCCATTTCCTATTTGCAAAGCAAGATCAAAACCAAAGTTTCATTAGACCGAATTCTCGTCAATTTTCCTAAAGAAATCGTCTTAGAAGGGTTTTATTTTGAAGATCAAAAAAAAGACACTTTGTTAATTGGCAAGCGATTAGAAGCCGATATTGATTTGTTCAAACTCCTTGATAGCGAACTCGAAATCAATTCCATTTCGCTCCAAAATACGAGTGCTAATATTTCCAGAAATAAAGAAGGAGTTTTTAATTTCGATTACATTATCAAGGCATTCGAATCGAAAACCCCTGTAGATCCTAAGAGCAAACCTTTTAAAATATCGGTTGTAAATGTGAATCTCGAAAACGTAAATTTCAATTTCAAGGATGACTTTTCTAAAAATGATATTGCGGTAAAACTAGCCCATTTTGACACTAAATTCAATAAATTTGATTTAGACAAAATGAATTTCGACATTCCCAATATCAATTTAAAGGGTTTGAAATTGGTTTTGAATCAAGATGTTGTCGAAAAGATTGCCGAAGCGTCAGTAAATACCTTGGATACGATTTCAAAAAGAAAAGATTTTAGCCTAAAATTGGACAAAATTAGCTTGTCGAAAATCGATATTTCTTATGATAACAAGGATTCAAAATTGGGATCGGGAATATTTTTAGGGAATTTAGAATTATCAGTCAACGAAATTGATTTGAATAAACAACTTTTGGATTTTGACACTTTCGAATTAAAAAACCTAAAAGGAAATTTGCGATTGGGTGCAAATGACAAACAACTTATAACACCCAATTTAGATTCCACTTCAATCAAACAAAGCGGTTGGAAAGTGAAATTGAATGCTGTCGATCTGCAAGATATAGCTTTCAAATACGACGATATGCAATCCAAAATCCTTCCAAAAGGGATCGATTACAGTCACCTTGATTTGGATAAAGTCAATTTCAAGGCAGAAAAAATGTATTATGGCAATGACACCATTTCTGGAAATATAAAATCATTGGTTGGAATTGAAAAACGAGGGCTGCAAATTCAGTCGCTGAAAACGAGGTTCTTTTATGGTCCAAAAAATGCGTATTTGAATGATTTGTATTTAAAAACGCCACAAACACTGCTTCAAAACAATATCAAGGTCGGTTATTCCTCGATTGCTACCTTAAAAAAGAATATCGCTGACCTTACTTTGGATGCTAATTTGACTCAATCAAAAATTGGCTTTAAAGACATTTTACTATTTGCACCCTATTTAGAAAAAGACAATCCCTTTAAAAGCAATCCAAATGCGATTTTGTATTTGAATGCCCGTTTAAACGGAAAGATAAAAAATTTAAATATTTCGCTATTTGAAATGAGCGGCATTGGAAACACTAGAATTTCCGCATCCGGAATTATCAAAGGCTTGCCAGAGGCGCAAAAAGCGTATTATGATTTGGATATTAAGAAATTTTCGAGCACGTCCAAAGATGTTCTTTCCTTTGTGCCAAAGGGAACAATTCCTAACGCTATTCAATTGCCTTCGCAGTTTAATGTGCAAGGAAAATTCAAAGGTTCGGTTCAGAATTTTAAAACTAATTTGGCTTTAAACAGCAGTTTCGGAAATGCCAAAATCGATGCTTTATTCGATCAAAGAATTAAAAAACAAGAGCAATACGACGCGAATATTTCCTTACTCGATTTTGATTTAGGCCACTTGATCAAAAATGATTCCTTGGGAAAAGTTACGCTCAAGGCAAAAGTAAAAGGAAAAGGATTAGACCCAAAAACAGCAAAAGCTGAACTGGATGGAATTGTTCAAAAAGCGGTTTTTAACAAATATACATATCGAGATTTAACTGTAAAAGGAAATATCAAAAACGGATTATTTGATGTAAAATCAGGTATGAAAGACCCGAATTTGCACTTTGATTTGGTTGCCAACGGAAATGCAAAAGACAAATATCCTTCGGTGAAATTAAAATTAAATTTGGATATTGCTGATCTTCAAAAACTAAATCTTCACGCTGGACCACTGAAATTGCGCGGAAATGTCGATGCCGATATTGCCAATAGCAATCCTGATTTACTAAATGGTGAAGTGTTTCTTTCGAACGTCCAAATTTTGCAGGAAGCCGAACCGATTGTACTAGATTCTATCAAAATTTTGGCTTTTGCCAATAACGAAAAAAATAATATTAAAATAAGTTCACAATTTCTGAAAGCTGAAGTGGACGGAAAATACAAACTAACCACCTTGGCCGCAGCCGTAAAAAAAACATTGTCAAAATACATTGATTTGGGCACTCCAAAAACCAATTTAAAATCAGACGAACAACGACTGACTTTCAAATTGTCTGTTGATAATGATCCTATTCTTTTTAAGATAATTCCAAAATTAACAGGTTTGGAGCCGATCAACATTACCGGAAAATACAATAATGTCGCCGATTCATTGGAAGTAAAAGGAACGATTCCAAGAATTGTGTATGACAACAATACCCTTGCCGACGGGAAAATAAATATTGAAAACAAAGGAAATGCACTGGAATATCAAGTTTCTGGGGCAACGATCGAAAGTGGAGAAATTAAAATTCCTTTTGCAAGTTTAACGGGAAAAGTGGAAAATAATATCCTTTCATATGCATTGGAAGTAAAAGATAAAAGTAAGAAGCAACAGTATTTTATTGCTGGTGAATTACTTCGCGACAAGACTAAAAATACTTTTAAAATTGAAGCTACAAATTTTGTTCTCAATTACGACAAATGGAATATCAATAGCGAAAATTCCATTGAATTTGGAGACAAAAGACTTTTCATCAATAAGTTTTATTTGGATAATGCCGGAAACGAACTTAAAATACAATCGCAAGGCAATCAAAATAATGCACCGCTTAAAATTGATTTTGTCAATTTCAAGATAGAGACGATTTTGAATATGGTCAAAAAAGACAAATTGTTGATGCAAGGATTGATTAACGGGTCCGCTTTGGTGGAAAATGTAATGACAAAACCAACTTTTACCTCGGATTTAAAAATAGACCAATTTGCGTTCAGAGGCGAACCAGTGGGCGATATTACTTTAAAAGTAAACAACAAAACCAATAATTCTTTGGCCGCAAATGTTACACTTAGTAGCGAAGGAAATGACGTAACTCTCGTGGGCACTTATAAAATTAGCGATAGTAGTTTCGACTTAGATTTAGCAATGAATACTTTAAATATCAAAAGCATTCAGGGATTTAGTATGGGGCAAATTTCTGAAGGAACAGGCTCTTTGTCCGGGAATTTTAAAATTAGGGGAAGTGCTGCCGCACCAAAATTAAATGGAGGATTAAGCTTTAATAATGCAGGTTTCAGAACGACAAAACTCAACTCGTATTTCAGAATTCCTAATGAAAAAGTTAACTTTGAGAATGAATTTATTTCTTTTGATAAATTTACTTTGTACGATGAAAATGACAATGAATTATCGGTAAACGGAACAATCAAATCTGTTGATTTCAGAAATTTTAATTTTGGTTTAACCCTAATTGCCAATGATTTTAGAGCGATTCACTCTAAAGCTACTGACAATGATTTGTTTTATGGCGATTTAATTTTAGACACGAAATTGAACATCCAAGGAACCATCGATAATCCAATTGTTGGTGGAAACATCAAAATAAAAGAAGGTACCAAATTTAGCATTGTTTTACCGCAATCGGATCCTTCCATTGCCGACAGGGAAGGAATTGTTGAGTTTGTGAATGAAGACGATTTATATCTAAAACAAACCGCTTCGATGGAGAAAAAACTCAATCAATCCGAATTAATTGGGATGGATGTAAGTGTTGACATTTCGATCGAGAAAGAAGCCGAACTTACTTTAATTATCGACAAAGGAAATGGGGATTATCTGAATCTAAAAGGCGAAGCCGAACTTACTGGAGGCATTGATCCTTCTGGAAAGACGACTTTGACCGGTAAATATGAATTTTCGGATGGTGCTTATGAAATGAATTTCAATATGATTCGACGAAAATTTGATATTCAAAAAGGAAGTTATATCGTCTGGAATGGCGAGCCAACAATGGCAACTTTAAACATCAAAGCCATTTATAAAGTGAATACTGCGCCAATCGATTTACTTGGAAATCAGTTGGGAAATGTAAGTCCAACCGTCAAAAATACGTATAAACAAAAAATTCCTTTCCAGACCATTTTGAAAATGAATGGCGAAATTATGAAGCCCGAAATCACGTTTGACATTATTCTTCCAGATGGAAACTATGGCGTTTCATCGGATATTGTAGCGGCTTCGCAAACCAAATTAGAGCAGTTGCGACAAGAGCCGGCTGAACTAAACAAACAGGTTTTTGCACTTTTATTGTTAAACCGTTTTATTGGCGAAAATCCTTTTGCGAGTGAAAGTGGCGGAACTAATGCCCAATCCTTGGCCAGACAAAGCGTAAGCAAAATACTTTCGCAACAATTGAATGATCTTGCTGGTGATTTAATCAGTGGAGTTCAGTTGGAATTCGATTTGCAATCGACCGAAGATTATACCTCGGGAACGATGCAAAACAGAACCGATTTGAATGTTGGTGTTTCTAAAAAGCTGTTTGATGATCGAATAAAAGTAACAGTTGGAAGTAGTTTTGGAGTTGAAGGCCAGGAACGTACCAATGAGGATGCCACCAATATTGCAGGCGATGTTGCGCTAGATTATCAGCTCACAAAAGACGGACGTTATATGGTTCGCGCCTATCGAAAAAACGAATATCAGGTTGCCATTGCGGGACAAGTTGTCGAGACTGGACTTTCCTTTATTCTTACAATGAGTTATAATAAATTCAGGGAACTCTATCATCGAAGTAAAGAAGATAAAGCAATGTTGGAGAAAGAAAAAATTCGCAAGGAAAAAGCAAAGCTCAAAAAGAAACAAGCAAAATCCATAAACAATGAAAACTAAATATATACAATATTTTATAGTGCTATCCTTGTTTTTTGCTTTTGGATGCAGCAACACCAAATATATACCCGAAGGCGATTTATTGTTTACAGGAAGTTCTGTCACCGTCAAAGATTCAGTACTAAAAAAGAAAGAACGAAAAGCATTGGAGAACGAATTGGAAACTTTGCTGCGGCCAAAACCCAATAAAAAAATATTGGGATTGCGTCCTAAGTTGTTGATCTATAATTTGGCTGGTGAGCCTAAAAAAGAAAAAGGAATCCGATATTGGTTGCGAACAAAAGTCGGGGAAGCGCCAGTGCTTTTTAGCCAAGTCGATTTGGATTATAATGTAGCTGTTTTGAGAAATTTCACCGAAAACAAAGGATATTTCAAAACTCGTGTCAGTGCCGATTCGACTGCCAAAAACAAAAGAGCAACAGCGGAATATACGGTTTGGCCTAAAAGACAATACAAAATTAAATCCGTACAATTTCCTGTAGATTCTTCTGATTTGGGGAAATCAATAGCCAAAACGAGTCGCAGAACTTTACTCAAAGAAGGCAATCCGTATGACTTGGAAGTCATAAAAGCCGAGCGAGATCGCATCGATGCAAGGCTTAAAGAAAAAGGATATTACTATTTTAATCCCGATTATATTTTGGCTCAGGTAGATAGTACCAAGGGAGATTATGAGGTCAATATCAAATTAAAAATTAAAGACGAAACGCCCGATAAAGCCAAAATTCCCTATAAAATCAACAAGATTATGGTTTATCCCAATTTTTCGATTTTAAAAGACAGCGTTACCTATAAAAAAGAGGATATTGTTCAATACAAGGATTTCACGATTATTGATTCGGCGCATACTTTTAAACCAAGAGTTTTTGACCGCGCTTTATATTTTAAAAAAGGAGATTTTTACAACCGAAAAAATCATAATCTTTCCTTGAACCGTTTTATAAATCTGGGAACTTTTAACTTTGTGAAAAATGAATTCAAGCTTTCGGATAGTTTAAAAAACACTTTGGATGCCTATTATTATCTAACCCTTTTGCCTAAAAAATATATTCGTGTCGAAGTTTTGGGCAAAACCAATTCGGCCAGTTATACCGGAACGGAAATTAATGTCAACTGGAATAACCGTAATGTGTTTCGAGGCGCAGAATTACTAACGGTTTCCGTTTTTGGCGGAGCCGATTATCAGCTTTCAGGAGAAAATAAAGGACAAAATATTTTCAAATTAGGAACAGAAACTAGTTTGACTTGGCCCAGATTAATTATACCGTTTCATATCGAAAGTGCCGCAGAATTTGTTCCCAGAACCAAAGCAACGTTGCGTTATGAATTCCAAAATAGAACCCAACTTTATTCGTTAAATTCCTTTAAAACCTCTTTTGGATACATCTGGAAAAACAATATTCGAAAAGAACATCAATTGAATGTAGTGGACATTACTTATGTGAGTCCAAATAATGTAACTCCGGAATATCAGCAAGATATTGATGCCGATGCTTCTTTGGCAAAAATAATCGAAAAACAATTGATTTTTGGGCCAACGTATTCCTATACTTTCACGAACACGATGCAAAAACGCAAAAAAAATACTTTCTATTTTAATGGCGAAGTGGATTTAGCAGGAAATATTACGGGTTTGGTGAAGGGTGCGAATGTCAAAAAAGGCGACACGATTAAAATATTTGATGTTCCCTTTAGCCAATATGTGAAAGTAAGTGCTGATTTCAGGCATTATTTAAAACTCGGAAAAGAAAGTCAATTGGCTAGTAGAATCATTGTCGGTGCAGGGTATGCGTATGGAAATTCGACGACATTGCCAACAACGAAACAATTTGTTGTGGGAGGAACCAATAGTATCCGAGCCTTCCGAGCAAGATCCCTCGGACCAGGGACTTTCCAAGCGCCACTTACTTCCAATTCCTATTTTCCAGATCAATCAGCCGATTTAAAATTAGAATTTAATACCGAATACCGAGCCAAAATTTATGGTTTAATGAAAGGAGCCTTATTTGTAGATGCCGGAAATATTTGGCTATTAAATGCCGATCCCAACAAACCTGGAGCCGAAATTTCGAAAGATTTTATGAAACAAATTGCCATTGGAGCTGGAGTTGGCTTGCGTTTCGACTTTTCTTTCCTAGTCTTGAGAACCGATTTGGCTTTTCCAATAAGAAAGCCGTATTTGCCTGAAGGACAAAGATGGGTTTTGGATAATCTTGATTTTGGAAGTGGCTCTTGGAGAAAAGAAAATCTAATCTTGAATATTGCCATTGGTTATCCTTTTTAAGATGATTTTAAAATATTTTTTTGGCAAAGTGATGCCATTATAAAATAAATTCGGGAGAATATCATAATTCCATTTTCATTATTTGAAGTCGTGATGATTTCTTCCTAAAAAATCTCTCCCATTTCTCTGATAACAGCGCTTTCAAAAATCGCTTTGTCTTTTAGTTGATCAGTTCCAACAATTGTAATGTCTTTCTATTAAAGGCAAAATTTCTAATTTCTTTAAAATGCCATCATTCAATTCACAAACAATGGAATAGGGACTTACTGAAACTATTTTTTTTACTTTAACCATTTTTAATTTATTTTAATGGTGCTTATATTACAAATAATTAGTAACAACTGGTGAAATAACAAAACAATTTAATATCGGATAGTAATAAATTTTAATATATCCGATATTAAATATATCTTTGTGGGGTTATGTGGAAAATAGATTTAGGATATAGAGAAGAATTTCAATCTACTTTTGAGAGATTGTATGAAAAAAAGCAAAAGTTGCAAGCCAGCAGACCTTTGCCTAATATTGCTTTGAATAAAATCAGAGAAAGTTTATCCATAGAATGGACTTATAATTCCAATAGCATTGAGGGAAATACTTTGAGTCTTCGAGAAACCCAAATGATACTTCAGGAGGGAATTACTATCAAAGGAAAATCGCTTCGGGAACATTTTGAAGCACACAATCACGACAAAGCCATCGATTATTTATTTTCAATAATTAAAGATGATTATACTTTACGAAATATTGATATATTGTCTTTGCACGGTTTGGTTTTACGTTCTATCGAGGAAGATTTTGCTGGACGAATTAGAAATGGTGGAGTTCGAATTTCAGGAGCCAATTTTGTCCCTCCAAATGCCAATAAAGTTTCTGATTATCTGGATGAATTGATTGAATTTATCAATACCAATCCTTTACAATTAAACGATATTGAATTGGCAACCATTTTCCATCACAAACTGGTTTGGATTCATCCGTTTTTTGATGGTAATGGAAGAACCGTTCGTTTGAGTATGAACTTGTTATTGATGCGTTCCGGCTTTCCACCGGCTATTATTCTCAAAAATGATAGGAAAAAATACTACGAAGCACTAAATCAGGCAAATAACGGTAACTATCAAAAACTAATTCTTTTGATGTGTCAAGCTTTGGAACGCAGTTTAAACATTTATCTAAATGCGATGCCAGACAACGAAAATGATTTTCAAAAAATATCAGACATCGTTAATGAACCAGGCAGCCCGTACGGTCAAGAATACATCAGTTTATTAGCTCGAACAGGCAAAATTGACGCCTACAAAGAAGGTCGAAATTGGTTTACTACCAAAGGAGCCGTTGACGACTATATTCTGAATCGAAAAAGAAAACGCTAACTCTGATTAGCGTTTTTTTATGCCTTATTTTAACACAAACTTCCAAACTGTTGTACGGAAAGAATAAATCAAAATGGTAACTTTGCGTTTTGCCAAAAATTTATGCTAGAAAACGATAACAACATTGAAGTATTGGGTGCGAGAGTACACAATCTAAAAAATATAGACGTAAAAATTCCTCGAGAAAAACTGGTTGTAATTACCGGACTTTCGGGCTCGGGAAAGTCGTCGCTGGCTTTCGATACCATTTATGCCGAAGGACAACGCCGTTATGTAGAAACTTTTTCGGCTTATGCCAGACAATTTCTAGGTGGTTTGGAGCGTCCCGACGTAGATAAAATTGACGGACTCTCGCCAGTTATTGCCATCGAGCAAAAAACAACCAGCAAAAGTCCTCGCTCGACCGTTGGAACTATAACAGAAATTTATGATTTTCTTCGTTTGTTGTATGCCAGAGCCGCCGATGCCTACAGTTACAATACGGGCGAAAAAATGGTTTCCTATGACGACGAGCAAATCAAGGAATTAATTACCCAAGATTTTGCAGGAAAACGCATCAATATTTTGGCGCCAATAATTCGAGCTAGAAAAGGACATTATGCCGAATTATTTCAACAAATTGCCAAACAAGGTTTCTTAAAAGTTCGTATTAATGGTGAGATCAAAGATATTACCACAGGAATGAAACTCGACCGTTACAAAACCCACGACATCGAAATCGTGATTGACAGAATGGTTATTGAAGATACACCTGACAACGAAAAACGTCTCACCGAAAGCATTAAAACAGCGATGTACCACGGCGAAAATGTCTTGATGATTCTAGACCAAGACACGAATGAAATTCGGTTTTTTAGTCGAAATTTAATGTGTCCGACAACTGGAATTTCGTATCAAAATCCGGAACCGAATTTATTTTCATTTAACTCGCCAAAAGGAGCTTGCGACCATTGTAAAGGTTTGGGAACGGTAAACCAAATCAATCTCAAAAAGATTATCCCCAATCCAAAAGTATCAATAAATAAAGGTGGTTTTGCACCGTTGGGCGAATATAAAAGCAGTTGGATTTTCAAACAATTGGAAATCATTGGCGAAAAATATGGTTTCAAATTAACCGACCCCATTTCTTCTATTTCAGAAGAAGCGATGGAAATGATTTTGAACGGCGGAAAAGAAAAATTTTCGGTAGAATCGAAAGTTTTAGGCGTGACCAAAGAATACAAAATTGAATTTGAAGGGATTTCACATTTCATCAAAAACCAACACGACGAAAGTGGCTCTACAACCATAAAACGTTGGGCAAAAGAATTTATGGACGAAGTTAAATGCCCGGCTTGCGAAGGTTCACGATTGAAAAAAGAAGCTTTGTTTTTCAAAATCAATGAGAAGAATATTGCTGAATTGTGCGATATGGACATTTCGGATGTAACGGCTTGGTTTCTGGATTTGAACAACCATTTATCCGAAAAACAAAAAAAAATTGCCACAGAAGTTATCAAGGAAATC
>JAAFGY010000082.1 GCA_010365135.1 Flavobacterium sp. | reverse complement strand
TTTGTCCATTATATAAATAATTAACTATCTTTGTATTTAAATAGAAGAAAAATGTTTTCCAAAGCTTGCGAATACGCTATCAGAGCATCAATATTTATTGCAGAACAGTCACTTTTGGACAAAAAGGTGAGTTTAAAAGATATAGCCAAAGCCATTGATTCACCAGAGGCTTATACGTCAAAAATCTTACAACAGCTTTCTCGCAATAATGTAATCCAGTCGGATAAAGGGCCAACGGGTGGTTTTTCTATGAACAAACAGGAGCTTGATAAAGTGAGACTAAGTACCGTCGTAACCGCAATTGATGGTGATGCAATTTATAACAGTTGTGGGTTAGGATTAAAAAACTGTAATGAAGAAATGCCTTGCCCTGCTCATAACCAATTTAAAATAGTTCGAGAGGAACTAAAAATTATGCTTGAAGAGACATTTGTCAAATCTCTAACTCCAGACTTCAAAGACGGATTAACATTTTTAAGAAGATAAAAAAAATTTAATTTTATAGTGGACATTTTTGTCCATTTATGCATGAAATAACCAAGCAATTAAGAATCTTAACTCTGCTTAAATAGTGAAGAATAACAAATTTAAACAATAAAAAATGAACATTCAAGAAAATCAAATCATCGGAGAGTTGGTAGCAAAAGACTACCGTACTGCATCAGTATTTAAAAAATACGGAATAGACTTTTGCTGCCAAGGCAACAGAACCATTAATGAAGCTTGCGAAAAGAAAAATATAGATTCCGAATCAGTTGTTAAGGATTTAGATGCTATAATTCAAGCACAAGGAGAAAATTCTACAGACTATAAATCGTGGCCTTTGGATTTATTAGCTGATTATATTGAAAAAAAACACCATCGCTATGTAGAAGAAAAAACGGCAGAAATTTTACCGTATTTGGATAAAATCTGTAGCGTGCACGGAGAGCGTCATCCAGAATTATTTGAAATCAAAGAGCATTTCATTGCAACTGCAGGCGAATTAGCAAAGCATATGAAAAAAGAGGAGTTAATTTTATTTCCATTTGTTAGAAAATTGGCAAAAGCAAAACACGAAGGTGCAAAAGTGAATGCTCCACAGTTTGGTACAATACAAAATCCGATCGAGGCGATGATGCAGGAACACACTACCGAAGGGGATCGCTTTAGAAAAATTGAAGAATTAAGCAATAATTATACTCCACCGCAAGATGCTTGTAACACTTATGGAGTTACTCTTGGCTTACTAAAAGAATTTGAACAAGATTTGCACTTGCACATTCATTTAGAAAACAACATCTTATTTCCAAAAGCCATTGAATTAGAAA
Organism: Flavobacterium sp.; assembly: GCA_010365135.1. Taxonomy (GTDB): domain Bacteria; phylum Bacteroidota; class Bacteroidia; order Flavobacteriales; family Flavobacteriaceae; genus Flavobacterium. The sequence continues at coordinate 13,793 of JAAFGY010000082.1, read as the reverse complement.
AGGAATTGTCTTAAACCTCTACTAAATCAAGCCATAATTTAATGTTTTATTGAAACGATCATGAAAAAGAATAGTGATTTTGAAACCGGTTTGCCTATCAAACGAAGTGAATTTCTTAAGCCTCTGAGCATAGAGCACCATCACGGTTTGTTATTCTGCTGGAAAATAAGAGCTGGAATTAAAAAGGACGTTGAAATTTCGCGCATAAAAAAGTATGCGGACTGGTTTTATCAAAATTATTTGATTCCTCATTTTGAAGTAGAAGAAAAATATGTTTTTACTATTCTTGGAAATGAAAATGAATTAATAAAACAAGCCGTTTCCGAGCACAGAAGGCTAGAACGACTTTTTGAATCGAGTACAGAAATTCAAAAAAACCTTACCTTGATTGAAGAAGAATTAGAAAAGCATATACGCTTTGAAGAGCGTATTTTGTTTGGCGAAATTCAGAAAAATGCGACAGCGGATCAATTGCAGTCTATTCAAATTAATCATTCTGAGGAAAAATTCGTGGATAACTTGACCGACCCATTTTGGGAATAATGATATCTACAAGTACTTTTTGCCTACATATTGAACCAAAAACCTCAAGTTTTTTCTTGAGGTTTTTTATTTTATAATGAATTCCTCATAATCAAAGAGGATTTGTTTTCAATTAGTTTTTTCTTTCCTTCCAAAATCATTTCAGCCATAATTTTTCCCATCGCTTTAAAATCGGTCGAAATGATTGTGATGCCGTTTTCTACCACTTTTTTTAATGGAGTTTCGTTATAAGAAATAATTCCAAAATCCTTGCCCAATTTCAAATTTTGAACTTTTGATTTTTCGATAACAACCACTAAATCCCTATCGTTGGGTATAATATAAACTTCGCCAACCTCAATTTCTCTTTTGCTAAATTCCAGAATGATTTCATAAGCGAATGCATTGTCTTTGCAAAAATTCTCGAAACCCTCTTTCATTCCTTCGGGTTCTCTGTATCCAGGAAAGATCAAAATCAGTTTATTATATTTGATTATTTTATATTTTCCTTTCGATAAAGCTTCATAGATGTCTTTTTTATGATTTTGATAAACTGCAGGATAAGTTTCAAGTTCCAAATTTGTTTGATCTAAGATGTAAACTTCATTAACTGGTAGGGTTTTTATGATTGAGGCCGCTTCAACTAAAGAAGTGGGCATTATCACATATTTAGTATAGTTTCCATAACTGTCGTTTATCAGTTTTTGAAAAACTTTTATGTTAAAATGATGAAAGAATATATCAACCTGAACATCTTTTCCGATAGTGTCCAAAAAAGAATTATAAAGGTCTTCTTTGAAAATATTCAACTCGTCAAAAAGTAGAAATATCTTTTGTTTTATGGCAATTTCAACACTTTTGACATAGTATCCCTTTGCTGGAATGGCATAAATAATACCTCTTTTTTTCAGTTCTTCATAGGCTTGCAAGACGGTATCACGCGACAAAGTAAATGCTAAACAGACTTTGTTTACCGAAGGCAATTTGTCTCCTTTTACTAACTTTCCGCCTTCGATTGATTTTTCAATTGAAAGAATAATCTGCTTGTATTTGGGGATGCCAAGGTTGTTTTGAATTGAAATAACTTTCATAAATGAAATATTTTTTTGAAAGATACAAAAAACTGGTAGGTACTGGTATGTATATTGTGATAATTATTTTATATTTGGTGATCATAGTAGAAGGTTCACTGACATAAAACTAATTTTTGTTACGGTAGCTATTTGTAAATTGTTGCAAAACTTTAGTTAAAACCAAGAAACTTAAAAACTTAAAAACATCAATAAAAATTACAGCTAAATCGGAAAATATACGAGTGAATTCAATTTTAATTTCTAAATAATGAATGATATTTTAATACACAAAACGATCTCCTTTTTTAAGGAAACTTTTAATTCGGAACCCAAAATAGTAGTGATTTCTCCAGGGAGAATCAATATCATTGGAGAACACATCGATTACAATGACGGTTTTGTTTTGCCCGCAGCAATTGACAAAATTATTTGTTTTGCTTTCGAAAAAAACAATTCGAATACATCAAAAATTATTGCCATTGATCTTGATGATGTCTTTGAAATTGATTTGAATGATGCCATCAATTTGGACGATAAAGTCTGGACAAATTATCTTCGCGGTGTGATCAATCAACTTAAAATTAACGGGTATAATTTTGAGGGTTTCAACTGTGTTTTTAGCAGTAATATTCCTGTTGGTTCTGGTTTGTCGTCATCGGCGGCATTGGAATGTGGGTTTTTATTTGGTATTAAGGAATTATTTCATTTGAATATAAAGCAAATTGATATTGCTTTGATGGGACAAAAAGCAGAACATTGGGTTGGAATTAATTGTGGCATAATGGATCAGTTTTCGAGCGTAATGGGTTTGGAAAATAAAGTTATAAAAATTGATTGCAGAACATTGGATTATGAATATCACGATGCCAATTTTAGCGATTATTCTTTAGTTTTATTCGACAGCAACGTCAAACATTCCTTAATGACATCGGCTTATAATCAACGAAGACAGCAATGCGAAGAGGGAATTGCTATAATAAAAAATAATTTTCCTGAGATAAGCAGTTTTAGAGAATGTTCTGAAAATCAGTTGCTGAGTTTGAAAGATAAAATGAGTTCGGATGTGTTTAAAAGAAGTCATTTTGTGGTAAAAGAAATCGGTCGAGTTATACAAGCTTGCGAAGCATTAGACACCGGAAATATTGAAGTTTTGGGTCAATTAATGTTCGAAACTCACGAAGGATTATCTACTGAATATGAAGTAAGTTGTCCTGAATTGGATTTTTTAGTCAATACGGTGAAAGAAGAAGAATCTGTAATTGGTTCCCGATTAATGGGTGGCGGTTTTGGCGGTTGCACCATAAATTTGATTAAAAAAGGAAACGAAGAAGCAATAAAATCTAAACTTTCTAAATTGTATTTGGAGACTTTTGGAATAGAATTAAAAATTTATGATGTTAAAATCGGAAACGGAACATCTCTTTATACTCAGCAATAAAATGAAAAAATTTGATATTAATGAAGACCCACACCGACGTTACAATCCGTTAATTAATGAATGGGTTTTGGTTTCTCCGCATCGTTCGAAAAGACCTTGGCAAGGACAAAATGAAGCGGTTCATTCGGATGCTTTACCTGAATATGATCCAACTTGTTATTTATGTCCGACAAATGTTCGCGCCAATGGAATGCACAATCCAGACTATGAATCATCCTTTGTTTTCGAGAATGATTTTGCTGCTTTGAAACAAGAGGAAATTCAGTTTGAGGACAATGCGACCGAGACTTTTTTTAAATCTAAACCCGAAAGAGGAATATCGAGAGTCGTTTGCTTTTCGCCAAAACACAATCTGACTTTGCCAGAAATGCCGGTTGATGCAATTGAAAATATCATCCGAACTTGGCAAAAAGAATATATCGATTTGGGGAAAGTGGATTACATTAATCACGTTCAGATTTTCGAAAATAAAGGGGCTGTTATGGGTTGTAGCAATCCACATCCGCACGGACAAATTTGGGCTCAGTCTTCTTTACCAACCGAAGTGGAGAAAACTCAAAATAATCTAAAAGCCTATTTTGACAAACACGGAAGCAATCTTTTGCAGGATTATTTGCAACAAGAATTGAAGATTGGAGATAGAATAGTTATTGAGAATTCTCATTTTGTGGCATTGGTTCCTTTTTGGGCAATTTGGCCCTATGAAACAATGATCATCAGCAAACGCCATTTTGGAAAAATCACAGATTTTACTGAAGACGAAACTATCGATTTCGCCTTGACTTTAAAACAATTGACAAGTAAATACGATAATTTGTTTACTACTTCCTTTCCTTATTCATCAGGAATTCATCAAACGCCAACGGATGGAAAATTGCATCCAGAATGGCAGTTTCATATGCACTTTTATCCACCATTATTGCGTTCGGCAACCGTAAAGAAATTTATGGTGGGCTACGAAATGATGGGAGAATCGCAACGGGATATTACGCCTGAAAAAAGTGCTGAGATATTAAAAATCCTGTCTAATGTTCATTATAAAATCAGCTAGCTCAATTGGTCGGAGGAAAAGACGGTGCATGTTCAGCAGTAGCTGCATCATTTAACACTTCATTTTTTTAAGAAATCCACCAATCAAAGACGAATTTCCTTGCATTTACAAACTTTCTATAATAATTTTAGCCTTTCTTACTGTCCAATGTAAGGACAATCAGAAAGAAGATAAAACAAGAAAATTCAACTCAAAAAACCGATAGCGTGTCTATAGAAAAAAAAGAATACGGAACAACTCCTGCGGGTCAAAAAGTGGATATTTACACACTGAAAAACCAAAAAGGAATGGAAGTCAATATTATGACCTATGGCGGAATTATTACGTCATTAAAAGTTCCAAATAAAGAAGGTCGATCAGAAGAAGTTGTAATTGGTTTTAATAATTTAGAACAATATACAAAAGACAATCCTTATTTTGGAGCCCTTATCGGAAGATACGGAAACCGAATTTCAAAAGGCAAATTTACCCTTGATAGAAAAGAATACACCTTGACAACCAACAATGGAAAAAATACTTTACACGGTGGGCCAGAAGGTTTTCATAGAAGAATTTGGACTGCTGAAGAAGCAAAAGGTGGAGATGTTGCCACTTTAAAATTGAAGTATGTGAGTAAAGATATGGAAGAAGGATATCCTGGAAACCTAACTGTTTTTGTAACTTATACTTTGAACAATGACAATTCATTGGACGTTTTATATGAAGCAACAACCGATAAGAAAACTATCTTGAATTTAACGCAACATTCTTATTTTAACCTGTCTGGAGATTTTACAAAAACCATTTTGAATGATGTGGTTACGATCGATTCAGATAAATTAGTTCCTGTTGATGCTGATTTAATTCCAACGGGTAAATTGATGGATGTTACCAATACTCCTTTCGATTTTAGAAAACCTAAGGTTATTGAAAAAGACATTGAAGCTAAAGATGATCAAATCAAAAAAGGATTAGGATATGACCATTGTTGGGTTTTAAACAATCAAGACAAAGGATTCCGTTTTGCAGCTTCGGCTTATGATGCTACAAGCGGAAGATTGTTGGAAGTTTATACGGATCAACCTGGAATTCAGCTTTATACTGGAAATTTCTTAGATGGAACTTTGCCAATGAGAAATGGCGGAACGTATGCGCACAGAACTGGTTTGTGTCTTGAAACACAACATTATCCGGATTCTCCAAATCAAAAAGATTTCCCAACAACGGTATTGAGACCTGGAGAAAATTATAAAACAAAAACTACTTTTAAATTCTCTGCAAAATAAAATTTACTCGAGTACAAGTTCAATTTGTAACGAAAATAAAATGATTTGGATTTAAAGGAGTGTTGGATTTTTTTGTTTTGACTTAAAACGTTTTTTTAGTTAAAACCTATTTTTTCAATAATTATTACTCGAATTTTGTCCAATTTAATGACTAATTTGCTTACTTTTGCACCGTTTAAAAATGATTTCAAAAACCAGTAGTTTTGTAATTATACATCGGATAAGCCCTGTATAGCTGATTCAAAAACATTGATTTGTATTATTTTCTAACTCTAATTTCTGTTTTTAAAACGGATAAAGAACAGATGAATTCCATAAGTTTTAAAGAAAATTTCAATTTTCTACTTTTTACTGGAAAAAGGAGAATACTTTGATTTTGCACTACTATTTGGTGAACTTTGAGATTTTTTTATAACGTATTGATTAAAAATATATTCAATTACAGAAACACAACAATAATTTATAATAACAACATGAACACAAAAATTGACAATTTAGCTGCAGATAATATTAGAGCTTTAGCCATATCTATGGTTGAAAAGGCAAATTCAGGACATCCTGGAGGAGCAATGGGAGGAGCTGATTTCTTGCACATTCTTTATACAGAATATTTGAATTTTGATCCAACAGAAATGGATTGGGCTTTTAGAGATCGTTTCTTTATGGATGCGGGACATTTATCTGCTTTAATGTATGCACAATATAGTTTATTTGGAAATTATTCAAAAGAAGATCTTCAAAGTTTCAGACAATGGGGTTCTATCACTCCAGGACATCCTGAAGTTGATGTTCTTAGAGGTATAGAAAATACTTCTGGACCACTAGGTCAAGGACACGCGATGGGTGTGGGAGCTGCAATTGCTGCCAAATTCTTAGATGCGAGATTCGAAAGCCTTTTTACTCACACTATTTACGGTTTTATTACTGATGGTGGCGTGCAAGAAGAAATCTCTCAAGGTGTTGGCCGTATCGCTGGGCATTTAGGATTGAACAACTTTATTATGTTCTACGATTCGAATGATGTGCAACTTTCTTCTATGACAGACGAAGTTACTTCTGAAAACACAGCGATGAAATATGAAGCTTGGGGATGGAAAGTGATTACTATTGATGGTCACGATCACGAACAAATCCGTAAAGCTTTAGACGATGCCAATGCAGAAAACGAAAAACCAACCTTAATTATTGGTAAAACAATTATGGGTAAAGGTTGCGTTTTGACAAATGGCGATATGTATGAAGGCGAATGTGAATTGCACGGAAAACCAATTGGAGATACCAAAGCTGATTTTACAAAAACCTTAATCAATTTAGGAGCCAATCCAGAAAGTTCTTTTGATATTTACGAGGATGTTCAGACTTATTATTCAGAAGTAATCGCTAAAAAAACGGCATCTGCTGCTGTTAAAAAAGCTACGATTGCTGCTTGGAAAAAAGAAAATCCAGCTTTGGCACAAAAAATGGAAATGTTCTTATCGGGCGTACTTCCTGAGTTAGATTTAAGTCAAGTGGTTCAAAAGGCGAATGTGGCTACCAGAGAAGCTTCTTCTATAGTGTTAGGATATTTAGCAGAAAACTTAGAAAACGTAATTGTTTCCTCAGCAGATTTATCCAATAGTGATAAAACGGATGGTTTCTTGAAAAAAACAACTGTTTTGCAAAAAAATAATTTCAAAGGCGCTTTTTTACAAGCTGGAGTCTCTGAATTAACAATGACTGCAATTGCCAACGGAATCGCCCTTCACGGAGGTGTAGTTCCTGTTGTAGCTACATTCTTTGTGTTTTCAGATTATATGAAACCCGCAATTAGATTGGCTGCGATTCAAGAATTGCCAGTAAAGTATGTCTTGACACATGATTCATTTAGAGTAGGTGAGGACGGACCAACTCACCAACCCATTGAGCAAGAAGCTCAAATGCGTTTGATGGAAAAAATCAAAAACCATTCAGGTCACCAAAGCTTATTAGCGCTTCGTCCTGCTGATGCAATCGAAACTTCTATAGCTTGGGATATGGCGTTGAAAAACACAACGACACCAACGGCTTTGATTCTTTCCAGACAAAACATCAAAGACATTCCTGCAATTGGATCTTCCAGATATAGTGAGGCAACTCAGGCCAACAAAGGAGGTTATTTAGTAAAATCAGTTGAAAATCCTGATATTACTTTATTCGCAAATGGATCAGAAGTTTCTACGCTTATGGATGCTGCTACCGTTTTAGAAAAAGATAATAATTTGAAAGTGAATGTGGCTTCTATCATGTCCGAAGGATTATTTAAACAACAATCTGTAGCCTACCAAGAAAGCGTTATTCCTAGAGGAAAATTAGTTTTTGGACTAACTGCTGGACTTCCTGTAAACCTAGAAGGATTGATTGGTGATAGCGGAAAAGTGATTGGATTAGACCATTTTGGGTATTCAGCTCCAGCAAGCGTTTTAGATCAAAAATTTGGATTTACTAGTGAAAATGTTAGCAATGAAATCTTAAAATATATCGAAGAAAGTAAATAAGCTAAAAATAAATACAAAACCCTGTAATTCGAATGATTTACAGGGTTTTTTTATGCAATAGTGTTATCGTTCTTACATTAAAAGTCATTGAATTTTTATATAATATTCGTCATCGGGTAGGTACTCAATTAGGTGTGTTGTTGCTTTATATCCACCGGCATAAAAGGTTTGGTTTAAAAATCCTGTAATTTGGGATGATTACTATCTGTTTTATTTCGACGAAATCGGTTGCGTAAAAAATTAGTATTTTTTTTCTAAAATAATTTTTTATGTTGAAATAATTACTAATTTAGCATACCGGAACAGAACAGTACGATACTTATGAATGAACAGGATTTTGCCTTTACAATTAATCACGAAAGTGACATCCCAAAGTATCAGCAATTAGTTAATTCGATTAACAATGCTATTGCTAAAAACCTTTTGGACAAAGGTGATTTGCTTCCTTCGGTGAATACTATTTGCAAAGAAAATAAACTTTCTAGAGATACTGTTTTTAAGGCTTATTCGATTTTAAAAGATCAAAAAGTTATTGAATCCGTTCCTAATAAAGGATATTTTGTAGCGGGCGAAACTAGAAAAGTACTTTTAGTTTTGGATACTTTCAAGGCTTATAAAGAAGTTTTATACCATTCATTTGTGAATAATTTGCCCGACAATATTATTACCGACGTGCAGTTTCATCATTATAATATAGAGAATTTCAAAACCATCATTAATAATAGTAAAGGCAAGTATTATAAATATGTTGTCATGAATTTTGATCATAAGGAAGTGGCTTCAGTTTTGACCAATATTTCTAATGAAAAACTATTGTTGATTGACTGGAATATTCATTCAAAACCAAAGAATAATTATGTGTTTCAAGATTTTGGAAAAGCTTTTTATGAATCTTTGAAAGAAGCTGTTGAGTTGTTTAGAAAATATGAAGCTATCCATTTTGTGTATCCAAATTTCACTAATCACCCAATTGAAACGGTTACTTTTTTTAAAAAATTTTGCAAAGATTTTGATTTTAAATCTAAAATTATTACCAATCCAAAAGAATTTAATATTGAAAAAAATATAGCTTATATAAGCGTTAGCGACAGAATATTAGGTTTTTTTTTAGAACAGTGTCGGGAAAAAGATTTTGAACCTGGAAAAGATGTTGGATTCTTATCCTACAATGAAACTCCAATGAAGAAATTTATTTACAAAGGAATTTCAGTGGTTTCGACCGATTTTAAAGAATTAGGAACTAAAGGAGCCGAATTTATTACCAAAGACGAACCGATGCAATATTATGTATCGACAAAATTAATAGTAAGAGAATCATTATAAATTATGTATTACATTGGATTTGACATAGGTAGCTCTTCAGTGAAAGTGGCTATCGTAGAAATTGCAACCGGAAAAAGCATTGACGTAGCCCAAGAGCCAGAAACCGAAATGAGTATGCTAGCCTTAAAAAATGGTTGGGCAGAACAAAAACCAGAAGATTGGTGGCAACATTCCTGCAATGCAGTAGCTAAATTGAAGAAGAAGTTTAATATTTCTAGATCGCAAATAAAAGGAATAGGAATTTCGTATCAAATGCACGGATTAGTTTTGGTTGACAAAGAAGGTCAACCACTAAGAAAATCAATAATTTGGTGCGACAGTCGAGCAGTTGAAATTGGAAACGAAGCATTTGCAGCTATTGGTGAACAAAAATGCAATGAACACCTATTGAATTCTCCAGGAAATTTTACGGCATCCAAATTGAAATGGGTCAAAGAAAACGAACCAGAAATTTACAGCCAAATCTATAAATTTATGTTGCCAGGTGATTATATCGCTTATAAATTATCCAATGTAATCAACACGACCATTTCAGGATTATCGGAAGGAATTATGTGGGATTTTAAAAACGATTCCTTCGCTAATTTCTTGTTTGAAAATTACGGACTTTCCACGGACCTTGTCCCAGATATTGTGAATACTTTTTGCATCCAATCTAAAGTAGATAAAAAAGGAGCGGAAGAAAGCGGTCTGGAAGAAGGAACTCCTATTTTTTACAGAGCAGGCGATCAACCCAATAATGCCCTTTCGTTGAATGTTTTCAATCCAGGTGAAGTGGCTGCAACAGGCGGAACATCGGGTGTTGTTTATGCAATGACCAATAGTTTGTCAGTAAAAGAAAGCTCTAGGGTTAATAATTTTGCCCACGTTAATTATAAAAAAGGAAACGAACCCAGAATTGGAAAATTGTTGTGTATTAATGGCGCTGGAATTCAATACCGCTGGTTGCTCAATAATCTTGCGGTAAGTTCTTATGAAGAAATGAATAATCTTGCTTCTGATGTTCCTGTTGGTTCAGATGGCGTTTGTATGATTCCTTTTGGAAATGGAGCCGAACGAATGCTAAATAGCAAAGACATTGGAACAAGATTGGTAAATATCAATTTGAACAATCACGGCAAAGGGCATATTTGTCGCGCTGCCTTAGAAGGAATTGCTTTTTCATTCGTGTATGGAATGGAAATTATGAAATCGGATGGCATCGAAGTGAAGGTAATGCGAGCTGGAAACGATAATTTATTTCGTTCTGAGATTTTTTCGAATACAGTAGCAACACTTATTGGACACGAAATAGAAATCTACAATACCACAGGAGCCATTGGAGCAGCAAGAGCATCTGGACTTCACGAAGGTGACTTTGAAACCTTTGGAAAATACATTACCGACAACGATCACGTAATGACTTATATGCCGTTTAAAGACAAACAACCTTATTTAGAAGCGTATCAACTTTGGAAAAACGAATTAGAATTAATAATCAATAAATAAATAGAATATGGCAACTTTAGGAAATAAAGAATACTTTAAAGGTATTAGCGAAATTAAATTTGAAGGCAAGGAATCAGATAATCCATTAGCATTCAAATATTACAATCCAGATCAAATCGTAGCTGGAAAAACGATGCGCGAGCATTTTAAATTTGCAATCGCATACTGGCATACCTTCTGCGGGCAAGGATCCGATCCATTTGGGCCTGGGACACAAAATTTTGCTTGGGATCAATCATCAGATGCAGTGCAAGCAGCCAAAGACAAAGCAGATGCTGCTTTCGAATTCATTACTAAAATGGGATTTGGATACTACTGTTTCCACGATTTTGATTTAATTAGAGAAGGAGCCACTTTTGGAGAATCTGAAAAAAGAATCCTAACTATTACCGAGTATTTAAAAGAAAAACAAGCAGCTTCTGGTGTAAAATTGCTTTGGGGAACTGCTAATGCGTTTTCGAACCCTCGTTATATGAATGGTGCTGCTACCAATCCTGATTTTAACGTAGTGGCAAGAGCAGGTGGGCAAGTAAAATTAGCCTTAGATGCAACGATTGCCTTAGGCGGTGAGAATTATGTTTTCTGGGGAGGTCGTGAAGGCTATATGTCTTTATTAAATACCGATATGGGAAGAGAATTAGACCACATGGGAACTTTTTTGGCGAAAGCTAGAGACTATGCAAGAGCCCAAGGTTTTAAAGGAAATTTCTTCATCGAGCCAAAACCTATGGAGCCAATGAAACATCAATATGATTTTGATTCAGCTACAGCAATTGGATTTTTACATCAATACGGTTTAGAGAAAGATTTCAAAATGAATATCGAAGTAAACCACGCAACATTGGCACAACATACTTTTCAACACGAAATTGAAGTGGCTGCCAAAGCTGGAATGTTAGGAAGTTTAGATGCCAATCGTGGTGATTATCAAAATGGATGGGATACGGATCAATTTCCAAACAACATTCAAGAAACAACCGAAGCGATGTTGGTATTCTTAAAAGCTGGAGGTCTTCAAGGTGGTGGGGTTAATTTTGATGCAAAAATCAGAAGAAATTCAACCGATATGGATGATGTTTTCCACGCACACATTGGCGGAGCAGATACTTTTGCCAGAGCTTTGTTGACTGCAGATAAAATCATCACTTCATCGGCTTATAACAAATTAAGAACAGAAAGATACAGCTCATTCGATTCTGGAAAAGGAAAAGAATTCGAAGAAGGAAAATTGGATTTCAAAGCATTGTACGAAATTGCAAAAGAAAATGGGGAATTGACATTGCAAAGTGGTAAACAAGAATTGTTCGAAAATATCATTAATCAGTACATTTAATATTTTGAATTTGAATTGAATATTTGAAGGTGTCGGAAAGATTTAATGTATAGTTAACTGCTTTCTTGGCACCTTTTTAGGTTGGTTCAAATAGTATAAAAACACCCACAGCATTTCAATTAATTCACCAAAACTTATTTTATGAAAACATTACAATTAGCGGATTATCTCGTATTTCTAGTTTACTTTTTTATCGTTGCTGGATACGGATATTCAGTATATATCCGCAAAAAAACTAAGTCAATATCAGCATCGCACGATTACTTTTTAGCAGAAGGTTCTTTGACTTGGTGGGCCATTGGGACTTCATTGATTGCCTCCAATATATCCTCAGAGCAATTTATTGCTATGTCAGGAAACGGTTTCAAGATGGGTTTGGCTATCGCAACTTATGAATGGATGGCAGCGTTGACCTTGATTATTGTTGCTGTATTTTTTATACCGGTTTACTTAAAAAACAAGATTTACACGATGCCTCAATTTTTGAGCGAAAGATATAATGGTAATGTTGCTATGATTATGGCGGTTTTTTGGTTGTTATTGTATGTCATCGTGAATTTAACTTCAATTTTATATTTAGGAGCATTAGCCATTAATGGAATCTCGGGAATAGAAATTAATTTGTGTATGTATGGATTGGCTTTTTTCGCCATAGTTATAGCTTTGGGCGGTATGAAAGTCATTGGTTACACCGATGTTATTCAGGTGGTGTTTTTGATTTTTGGAGGATTGGTTACCACGTATTTAGCCTTGGATAAAGTAGCAGAATTAAACGGACAACACGGGATGGTTCAAGGATTCAATTATATGATGGATCAATCTGGAGACCATTTTCATATGATATTCAAAAAAGACAATGCCAATTTTCCAAGTTTACCTGGTTTAACGGTCTTGTTTGGAGGAATGTGGATTGTGAATTTAAATTATTGGGGTTGTAACCAATACATCACGCAAAGAGCTTTGGGAGCAGATTTAAAAACGGCTCGAAGTGGGATTTTGTTTGCGGCTTTCTTGAAATTATTAATGCCAGTAATTGTAGTTTTACCCGGAATTGCTGCTTATGTAATTTACACTAAGGGAGGATTGCAAACCGAAATGTTGGGGCCTGACGGAATCATCAATCCAGACCGTTCTTATCCCGTATTGTTGAATTTACTTCCTGTAGGATTAAAAGGATTGTCGTTTGCCGCTTTAACAGCAGCAGTCGTAGCTTCATTAGCAGGAAAAGTAAATAGTATTTCCACCATTTTCACCTTGGATATCTTCAAGAAAAAAATTGATGTGAATGCCAGTGAAAAGAAAATGGTACAAGTAGGTAAAATTACTGTTTTGGTAGCGATGCTTTTAGCGGTCGTAATTGCTCCCTTTTTAGGAATAGACAAAAAAGGAGGTTTTGAATTCATACAGGAATACACTGGATTTGTAAGTCCAGGAATTTTTGCGATGTTTATTCTAGGTTTTTTCTGGAAGAAAACCAGTTCGAATGCCGCGATGTTTGCCACCATTGGAGGCTTTATATTGTCCGTATTTTTTAAATTCTTGCCTAATTTTATGAATTTAGAATTCTTGAGCAGCTCAGGATTCGCCACATTGGTAGAACAAAAAGACAAAACGATGGCCTACGAGATTCCGTTTTTAGATAGAATGGGATTTGTGTTTGCAATTTGTGTTTTGTTAATGATTGTCATAAGTCTTTATGATGCCAAAAAAGGAATTAAAGTAAAAGGATTAGAGGTTGACTCCAAAATGTTCAAAGTAAGCAATGGTTTTGCGGTTGGAGCGATGAT
>JAAFGY010000081.1 GCA_010365135.1 Flavobacterium sp. | reverse complement strand
TAGTGTTGTTCTGTTAGGATTTTAATTACTGTAACTTGTTTTTTAAGTTATGATGTAACAAAAATGTTGGTTTTGGTTGTTTTAACATCACAAGTTGTGAAAGAAAAAAGTGGAGTTAATGAAGTTGTTACTTTTTTAGCTTATTGACCTTTTATTTTTAGGGGTATTCGTAGAATTTACGATTTGTCTTGATGAACCCTTCGACTTCGCTTCTGGTTACAGCAAAAAAAATATTTATTATTCTCTTTTTGGTATTCATGAATCTCCGATTTCGCATCCTAAAAATTTAAAAGAAGTTCTTTATTGGCTAATAACCAAAGGTTGTCCTCGTTTTAATTTCAAGTGTTTTTAATATAAGGGTGATTTTGATTATGGTTTTTCTTTTGATTTCTCGAAGAAGGTCGATTTTGAATATTTCAAAATCCTCTGTGGTAATGATTGATGCAGCCATTTGTAAATGATATAATTAGTTCGTTTTATATAAAAGAATTCAATTTTTTTTTCTTCTGTAAAATTGAATTCTTTATTTCGTTTTCTTTCCCTATACACTTCGTAGTACTGAAGTAATTTAACATTTCATCAGCCCTCTCGATGCTTCTGGACGCAACAAGGAAGAGCGAGAAACAACGGGATTAAATTATAACTAGTACATACAATCTTTTATTTATCAGTAGCTAAGGAGAAATTTGTAATATACTTTAAGAGGGGAGTTTTACTTTTAAGAACATTGCTAATTTTTATAAAAATAAAATTATTTTTGGATTGTCATTATCTAGTCTAAAGGAGCGAATGAGTTATTATTGATAAAATGGTATAAAATGGCTGCAAAAGACAACAGCACTATTCCCGTGAGGTGGGTTATAGTGCTGTTTTTATGTTAATTTTTCTCGTAGTTACGAGTAGGTTACGACTTTTTAGAACTCGTCTTCTTTGTTGATTTTTTGCTGTAGGTTCAGCATCAATTCTTCGAGAAATCTTGTTTTGCTATTTTTACGGCCTTTGATTTCGGAATAGGTTTTGTAGATGTTATCTAATTTGATATTAAAAAAATCTTCAAAAGAGGCCGTTATAGTATTGATGCCTGCAGCACCATTATTGAGGGAACCATTGGAGTATAGCGCATAAATTAGTTCCGTAATCGCTGTTTTAGGAGCGGTCCACACCAATACTTTATGTTTTTTTTCCTCAAACATCATTTCATTACCAGCATTCAGTTTTTGCATTGCTTCGCGGATGTAATGAATAAACCGGTTCATCGCTTTTACTTTAGCCCAGAGCATGTCATGTGAAGTTGAGAATTCCGGGTATTGGTAATAATCAGTCATCGGTGTAAAAGGGAAATTATTTCGATGGTTTCTTGTGAAAAACTGATGGTCCAGGTAAGTATATCCTTGTTCCATGTAATGCACAAAATCTACGTTGCGATAAAAGAATTTATTTATTTTTCGCATTTCTTTTTCCAGAAATTCAATTTGGTACGCTCTTCCAGTTTTGGGTTTTCGTAATTCACAGGAATGAACTTCGGTGAAATAGATGAGGTAACTCATTGGAAGTGGTTTTGTGTTTTTAAAAAACTCAATTTCGCTTGAAATCGTTTCAAAATCTTTTTGGTCTACTTTTTCTTTTATGTTCGAGAGTGTTTCATTACATAAATTAATTCCCAAACTCGATTTTTTATGATGATTTTCATGACTATTAATTATTGATTTGAGTTTTTCATCAAATTCTTCTATATTAATTTTAAACATAGTATGTCTTTGGTTTTATCCTCTCCCCAGCCCTCTCCGAAGGAGAGGAAGTAAAGATTGGATTGTTTTTATATTTCTAAATGGTACTTTTATTTTGTTAAGTTAAACCTGTATGGCTTAAAATTTTTTTAATTATAAAATGGTTCTCGATACATTTTTTGCCTCATTCCATTTCGCAAAATTCCGAAGTGCCGGGACGAACTGAGATTAGAGTTAATTACCTGAATGTATTTTGTCTTCGTTTTGCAGCGTACCCATCAATTCCATTGAGAAATTATCCCTTGTTTGAATGTAGGCTACTTTTGGGATTATTGTAGCTCCCAATTTTTTCTTTTCAAAAGTGGCGGAGAAACCAAAATCTATTTTTTTAAAATTTAGTTCCTTGGCACGTTTGATTCCTTGATACAGAAGTTGTCTGTAAATCTGAAATTCTCTAACATAGTTATAATCCATCCCTATCAAAGAGGGAGAGTAGGTATAGTTACTGTTTTTATAGCAAAAAAGTGTGCCCACTAGTTGCCCCTGTTGTGGCTCATTCTCTTTGTTTTTTAAATAAAGCATTATAAATTCCCAATTGGGGTCGTCAATCATGGCTATAAATAGGGTAGGAGGATAGGTAAAAGTGTTAAAGGCGAGGTTATTATTTTTTACGTTTTTATAGAGTTGATAAATTTTTTCTGTTTCTAGTATAGTTAGTTTATTTTTTATAACTACATCAAAAGCCTTTTCAAATGGAAGCACCTCTTCGATAAAATGGCGTTTTGATCGAGGGGAAAGGCTGTTGGCAAAGGCTTGTGGAGTGGCCCATTCCAGATTTTCAACTACACAGGAATCAGGCATATTTGCTTTTATGTAGCCTTGATTATGGAATATGCGATTCAATTGTTCATTTTCTTCAAAGTCCCTTAATACCAACATATCGGCATTTAAGTGATTGTAAAGAGTTTCCAGTTGTTGCAATAGCATTAGGATGGCTTCTTCTATTAAGGGGTGTGTTGTGTTAAGATAGCAATGATTTCCTTCTGTAAATAAAGACCCCATTCCTAACACTTTAGAAGTTAGGTATAAAGAATTTTTAATTCTTTCCTCTTCTAAATGCTTTGATATTGATTCTGTGGCCATCATGTCGTCTTTCCAAAGGCCATAAGTAAAAAAAGTGGCTAATAGAGGAATTCCAGTTTTGTCCTTGATTATGAAGTAGTGAAAATCCCATTTGTTTGCAGGTTCATCAGAATTGGCAAAAGCAGCTTCTAAAAAATGAAGGCCGTCCCAATCAAATGTGCTTTGTTGTCCCAGTAACTGATTCCAATTAGGTTTGTCCATTTTTGATATCGATGTTTCATATTTCAGTTGCAACGAGGCTTTGTCAACTATTGTACTTGTAATAGTATGGGTCTCGACTAAACCAAACGCACTTTGTATTTTGCTCAAGCTATTGCCTGTTTCTAATAGGGTGATGGGCAAGTGTTTTTCCATGGCTTCTACCAATGCTTTTATTTCTTCTTTTTGATTGTGTCGGGAGAGAGTGATCCGGATTCCTGTGTTTTGAACGGGAACTGCAGGATATATGGCTGGATTGACAAAGAATCCTTCTTGGAATAAATTTTGTACCAATCTGTATGTGGTCAGAGGCATCGCCGTACCAAGAAAAAAAACTGGTGAGTCGTTTTGGACTATAATAGGTAATGCTGTTTTAGAAATTAATTCATTAAAATAAGCTATTTTTTCGGCTAGTTCCGATTGTAAAATGGTGATTTCAGGGGACAGGTGAATCTCTGCAGAAGCTATGGCAGCTGCTACCGAAGCTGGTTCCAATTGTGCAGAGAAAGTCAGCGGGCCACCAAAAACTTTTATTTTTTCGCGAAGCTTTGCGTTTGGGCAAAGTAGAACGGCGCCACTGGCTCCAAATGTTTTACTTAATGTTCCCATAATCATCACATTATCGGGTATTTCTTTTAGCACGCTTAGGACATAGCCAGTTCCATTTTTACCCTTCCAACTCATACCATGAACGTCATCAAAATACAAATGCAGTTGTGGATATTTTTTACTCAGTTCCATTAGTGCTGCAATAGGAGCATAGTCGCCAAACATGGAATAGACTCCGTCAGCCATGTACCAAATTTTGCTGCATTTTGAGGCAAGCTGTTTAATTTTATCTTCTAGCATTTTCATGTTACTGTGCTTAATCATTTCGACTGGAATACCTCTTAATTTGAGTAATTTGCAGGCATTTTGAACGCTCCAATGTACCTGATGATCGAGAATGACTCCGTCTTCGTCTCTTACGGCTGTGGGGATTACAGCCAGATGACCGAGGGTACTGTTTTTACTGATGATAGGTGGTATGCCATACATAGCCTCCATTTTAGCTTCTAATGTAGCATATAAAGGATTAGATATATACGATTTAGACAATGGGAATTGTGTCCCGTATTTTCGTATGGCATCAATAGCAGCTTCTTTTAGTCTACTATCTTGTTCTAATCCAAGGTAGCCCGTAGTACCAAAATGGAACATTTCCTTGCCTTTTATTTGAATTGTTCTGCCATTTAAATAGTCATTCTCGGCATAAAGATGCAATACGCCCTCTTTTTTTGCTCCTGAAAATACTTCATCAACAGTGTCAATAAAGTTGTTGTGTTTGATTTTTGCCATAGGGTAAGGATTTGATTTTTTTATAAAAGTGAGTATAAAAAATTAGATATATTGATTTTTTTATATGAAAATCCTTATATGACAAGTGTTACTCCCGAATTGACAACAATAATGAATAATTGTTTCTTTTTGTATTAATTTATTATTATTTGTTTATTGATTTATGAATTATATTTCATTTATTTGTGCTTTTCTACTTAATATTGAAAAATGGAAATAGACAGCTTTGAGAATGAATTTGCCCGTTTTTGGATTGAGGGGACTATTCTTTATTTTATATATAAAGATAGTGTCAACATTAATTTAGCGGCTGCAGAATGTATTGTAGCAGATAGGATTCAGTTTCAAAATGATGTGGCTTATCCTGTTTTTTGTGATGCCCGAGGTATTGTATCTATGGATAAACCAGCCCGAGATTATTTAGCGAAATCGGGTTCATTGCTTACTAAAGCAGTTGGTTTACTGGTTAGCGAACAAGTTTCTGTGATGGTGAGTTATTTTTATCTTAAGATTAATAAGCCCAATGTTCCTACGCGACTATTCACAGATCAATTGGCTGCGATAGTATTTATTTCTAATTATATTTAGGTTTATGATAAACTTTTTTAAATACTAATCGTATATCATGGGAGATAAAATTAATCAATCGCGTATTAGGCCTATTCGCCACATGCTACTTGAAATCGCAGTAGGGAATTTCAGCTATCGTATTCAGCGAGGTACAGCCGATGATGAGGTGGAATCCTTAATATTACTGTTGAATATGGTAACCGAGGAATTGAAATCCTCTTTTTCTCATCTGAGTTATGTAAATCCACACAATAGCTACAGTTCTTATGTTCAGGCCAGCTTTATTTTAGATTCCAATTGGACAGTAAAGAAGATAAGTACAGATGTTTCTATTTTATTGGGCTATAATCGCAAAACGATTTATGGAGCTGATTTTGAGATTATTTTATCAGAAGAATCTGCGGTCTCATGGAATAATATCAAAGAAAAATTGTCAAATAACAATAATTATTCAGAAACCTTGGAGTTGGTTTTTGTAAGTCAAAATCAATTGCTTGTGCCTGTGTTTTGTACTGTTTGCCGTTTTATGGATAGTGCTAAAATATTAATTAGCGTAGTTACAACGGTATTCACGACAGCAGTTAAGGATAATATTATTGACGATGATTCTTCTGCAACTCCTGTGATTCCTAGAAAAGAGTCCGTTTATCGTTTGTCTGATGTACAATTGATTCAACAGGTTTACGATTATATTTTAGTTCATATTGACAGTCCTTTACCCAGTTTAAAGGAGTTATCGCATATTTTTGGCACAAATGAATTTAAGTTAAAATATGGTTTTAAATATTTATTTAAAACTAGTATTTATCAATTTTATAATGTAGAACGTTTAAAAAAAGCACATTTGTTAATTGAGAATACTGGCATACCTCTTAAAGAAATTGCCGCAATGAGCGGGTTTATTAATTACCCAAATTTCTCAAAAGCATTTCGGAAATCGCATGGTTATGCACCAAATAAAATTATAAGAAAGAAATAGCGATAGCCTTTTTGACTAGCTTACATGCGATGCAGCTTTATAATTGTTTGAATAAATAATACCTTTTTGACAACTAAATAATACCGATTTGCAAAGCCTTAGTCTTTTCTTTATCGGAATTTTATATCGGATTAAATTTTAAATTTTATCGATATGAAACTACCTGCAACAACCAAAAGTATTATTCTCAACAGTATCTGCTATTTGTATGTTTTATTGTTTGTTTATGCTGCAGTAAGTAAAGTGCTTGATTTTGACAACTTTCAGGTACAGCTGGGGCAATCGCCTTTGTTGAGTGCTTTTGCAGGATTGACTTCTTGGGGCATTCCAGCCATTGAGCTGTTTATTTCGATTTTTCTTGTCATTCCTTGTTTTCGGAGTGTGGCACTATATGCGGCTTACAGCCTCATGGTCCTGTTTACGGCTTATATCTTTATTGTCCTCAATTACAGTTCGTTTGTTCCTTGTTCATGTGGAGGAATTCTTGAAAAATTAGGATGGTCAGAACATTTGGTTTTCAATATTTTCTTTATTATAATAGCTGTTATAGCACTTTTTATTTCATCAGGTTATAACACGGTGGAACGAAAATCCAGAAGATATTTTATTCCTACAACACTTTTGACACTTAGCATTATTTGTATCGGATTCATGACCCTACTTTTCATCACTTCAGAAGATATTGTTCACCATCGTAATAATTTTGTCAGACGATTTCCTCCCGTTTCTGTTAGAAAAGCTTATCAAGCAGACCTCAAATACAATTCTTATTATTTTGCAGGTGAAGGCGACGGCAAAATTTACCTCGGCAATAATACAGCACCAGCACAGGTAGTGGCACTTGATACGGCTCTGCAAAACAAAAAGACGCACTACATATTTATTGATGATAACAAAATAAAATTCAACGCAGTTCAAGTCAGAGTTTTTCCTCCAAATTTTTATGTTCTTGATGGGACTGTACCATGCATTTTCAAAGGTAAAATAGTCGACTGGAAAGCAACATTACAAATTCAAGGAACACCCCATTTTTCTATTGCTGAATTGGTAGACTCGAATGTAGTTGCATTCAGGAAGATTAGTAATCAGAATGGTGAAAATATTCTTGGTACAATTAGTTTTGATGGTAAAACAGTTGTGAAATATCATTCAGAGTTACTACAAAAACAAATCGATGGCGTATTTGATACTGATGGTACAATGCAGTACAGCAGAGAACTGAAGAAATTTGTATATCTGTATTATTACAGAAATCAATTTATTGTCACAGACAATCGATTAAAATTGTCCTATCGGGGAAAGACTATAGATACAACATCAAAAGCCAGACTTAAAATTGCATGGGTTAAAAAGCGGAAAGAAAAAAAACTCTCTGCTCCACCTTTTATCGTCAACCGAACTAGTTGTGTTCATAACAATTTGCTATTTGTGAATTCCGGTTTACCCGGTCGTTATGAGTCTTTAGAAATGTGGAAACAGGCAAGTATTATTGATGTCTATAGTATTGAAAGTCAATATTATCTCATGAGTTTCTATATTTATAATATCGAGGGTAAAGGAATGAGCAGTTTTATAGTTACGGATACACATCTTTTCGCGCTGATTGGGAATGCGATTGTAAGTTATAGCCTTGAAAAGGAGATAAAAGAGGAAATGAAGGTGCATAATAATTTAAAATGAAAATACCGGCCGGTAGCAGGGATTAGATCGAAAACCTGTAAAAAAGAGTAGATCATATTTTTAATTTTAATATTTAATATCATGAAAAATTTAGTAAAAGTGATTATTCCCGTTGCAGCTTTTATGCTTGCCTCGGCTGGTGCGGTAAGCACAAATGTAAACAGTAGTACAAAAAGTACTGCTGTTGCAATACAGGGATGGAATCGTATTTCTCCAAATGAGCCATGTACAGAACTGAGAATGTGTAACAATGTTGGTAGCACTATTTGTACTCTTTCAGGTGTACAGGCTTTTGAAAAAGTAGGTGCGAACTGCACAAAAGAGCTCTACCACAAAAATTAGTTGTTCTTTTTAAACTTTTTTAAAAATAATGCAGGCTTAAAAACGGCCTGCATTGTTGTTTATTTTGTGCCATTTACTATCCATTGCGCTTCTAATGTATCCTTTAGATAATATTCAAACCACTCCTCAATACGACGTGTAAGATCTTTTTGATGTGACCTATCGTAAATTACATGGCGGTCACTTGGATAGACTAACATAATTTCTTTCTTGTTGCATCTTTGTAATGCAAGATAAAAAGCTATGCTTTGATAATAATGTATTTGCCTATCTTCTTCACCAGTCCACAATAGTAAGGGTGTATTTACTCTATCTGCATTTGTCACAGGTGAGTTTCGGTCATAACCATCCTTATCCTCAAAAAGTGATTTTTTCATACGAAGCTGCTGGCTTTCATAACGCCAGATTTCAGCTGAACCTAAAGGCCAGCCAATTGAAAGATAATGACTCCTAAGATCAGATATTCCAGCACCCGATACTGCCGCTGCAAAAAGATCCGTTTGGGTAATAATAAAATTGGTTTCATAACCTCCAAAGGAATGTCCTGTCAGTCCAATCTTATCAGAATTTACTAATCCTCTTCTGATTACTTCTTTTGTTGCGGCTATAGTACAATCCGCAGCAGACAGACCTGGATTTCCCATTTCATATTCAATATCCGGAAGCAATACAAAATAGCCTTTGGCGGTCAGATTCGCAATATTGAATCCTTCCATATTAAATTGAGATGGATTAAAATACCGATGTAGTCTGTCAAACAGTTTTTCATATATATGCACCACCATCGGATATTTTTTTTCTGGATTATATGCCGCGGGATAAAACAAAACTCCATTTAACTTCCTATTTTTTGAATTTCTATAGTGAATTGCTTCCGCTTTTCCCCAGAGATAATTTTTATGTTGATTATTGCTCTGCACTAAGATATTTACTTTATCATTTTCAATATTTTTTATTTTTAACGATGGTGGTCGGTCAAAATCTTCTTCCTGATAAACATAGACATGGCTACCCTCGGCTTTATCCAAATTTGAAATAAAACCTGTGCCCCAAGCTATGGGATAAATTCCTTTTTTTCGATCTAATATAAAATACCCATTATCTTCTTTACCTATTGCCTCCAGAAGCAAATTGTGAGTATCAGTTGCTAAACCTGTAAATCCATCAAAATTGCTTTTACGACTTAAATCGATTCCAGGTCTTTTAACTCTATAACTAATCCCTTTTTCCATGCCAAAAGTAATCCGTTTACTGGAAGATCCATTAGTTGTAATTTCCCATAGATCATGTTGGTCACGTAATAATATAGTCTGCCCATTAAGACCCCATCCTGCAACACCAAAGGCGGATGGTTCCCCGTTTTCTTCACTTAATAGTGCTACACTCATTTTTTTAGTGACGTTAGTATAAGTATCAGCCGAGAAACTGTAGATCCACCAGTTTCCTTCCCTGAAGTAGGCAGCATATTTCCCGCATGGAGAAATGCTCAAATAATTCATGTCTGCAGATTGGTTTTCAAGCCACAATCTGGTTTTACCTGATTTAAGTTCAGTTAGAAAAAAATTTGTATTTGGATATAGTTTATATTGCAGTGCACGATCCATCGGATTAAAAGTTATGGCATAGTCCTGCTTCCCGTCTAAAACAACAAATGGTTTCTCATCACTGGCAATTTGAAAAAAGCGGTTTTCGCGTGGCCACCACGCAGCAAGCTTGGCAATAATTTCCCAATTGCGGTATTCTTTTCTCTGTGGATAAAGACGCTTGTCATTGCCGTTCCAAATTTGCACTTCATTATCCGCATACTCTCCTGTCGGTATTTTTTTTATCAAACCAAAAAAAATCTTGGTACCATCATCTGAAATAGTAAGTCTACTTTCATATCCATTAGCTATGCGGAGGTCCTGAGGAAAGCTGTTTGCTCTTTCTGGCTCAAAATGATACATTTTTTTCTCCTTCAATGTGTAATAAAAAACGGTATTTCTTTCATTGCCAGAAACAGCATTCTCTGAGTATTGGAGGAAAGCAAAACTTTGTCCATTGTTCTGCCAAACTATGTTTGTAAATGTACCCGCGTTGTCCTGAACAATAATCTTTTTTGCTATTAAATTATGCATCGTTATCAGAACAATGCTATTGTTGTCACCATCTATTACTGAACATAGCATAGCATCGCCTTCAGGATTTAATTTATAACTACTAACGCCAACAATACTGTCAAGCATTTTACCATTGGTATCCCTTATGCCAAGCCAATTTACGGAAGCAGACCTGTTTTGTGTTATCAGGAACTTACCATTTGTAGTAAATGAAAAGGACGTTACACTTGGAATAAATTTTCTTGAAGCAGTTTCCATATTGAGCAACTCAAGTCCTTTCCCAGGAACCAAACTCGCAAACTGTGATTCTTTATTAAAAGTTCCTGTGGCACTCTCAGGAAATTTATAGGTTATCGTGGCAACAGCATTTCTTACAAACAATGTATCCGGATGCTCATCGTAATCCATTCGATAGCTTGCCCAATTTCCAAGATCTGAAATTTTATCAAAATATAATGTTCCCCAGAGGTGGTAATCTGCCTCGGTTACAGGTGCTTTTGGCTGAACCTGTCCGAATACTGGACAGGTAACCAACCAAAAAAATATATATAAAGCCAATTTAGGAGGCAACACCAACCGTATCGATAAGTGCCTGTTACAGGACTTCATGTGTTGTAGCAACAAATTATTTTGTATATGGTTCATTTAATAGCTTGGATTTTGAGGTTTGAGGTATGGATTTACCTGAAGTTCAGATTGCGGAAGCGGCCAAAGAGAATCACCGCTGTTCCAGCCAAGTTTATTGCCAAGTACTGCATCAAGTTTACCAGTGCGTTTTAGGTCGAAAAACCGCTGTCCGTGTTCGGTAAAAAATTCCAGTCTTCTCTCTTTAATTATTGCATCTACCATGTCAGTGGCGTTATCAGCGGATGTATCAGTGAGTCCCGCATTGTGCCTAATCATATTCAAATCTTCTTTTGCGCCAATCAAGTCTCCTTGTTGCGCCCGTGCCTCAGCGCGGATCAAGTATTGCTCTGCAAGACGAAAAATTATGGAGTATTCGGTTGTTGTTCCGGTATCTGTCTTCTCTTTATACTTATTTGCATGATACCAAGTATCGGTACCGTCTGAAACCGCTAGTGTCCAATGACTTTTCCGCAGATCTCCTGCTGTAAAAGCTGACATTAGGGAATTAGTAAGTGCGACTGTAGGTGGCGGTCCTGAGGGAAAAATAAACACCATACCTTCTTCGGTATTGTGTCCTTCATAATCAGGTGCCAATTGCCAGATGGTTGTGGTACTTTCCTTCAGGAAAATATTGTCGAGGTTTTCGTCCCAAACATAAAGCGATTCATTGTTCAGAACTGCAGAAGCCATATTAGAAGCCTCCGGCCAGGCACCAGTGTACAAATATACTCGGGCCAGTAAAGCCTGTGCCGTAGCTTTGTTTGGACGCACCCTGTTTGCACTTACATAATCTTGGGGCAACAAGCCAATTGCTACTTTCAGGTCGGCTATGACTTTATTGTACACCTCGATGGTTGTCATGCGGGTTGCCACGCTATTTGCTTTGTAGTCAGTAGTTGCAATATAAGGGACATCACCAAAAATATTGACCAGATAGAAATGGTTTAGCGCACGCACAAAAAGCGCCTCTCCCTTCAATTGGCTCTTGTCAGCTACTGCGAGTGCAATAGAATTATCTACACCATTAATTACTGCATTTGCAGCATATATTTGATTGTAAGCTGAGTTCCACATTGAAGAAATGAGAGCATTAGATGCCAGTATTGAATTATTATAAAAAGGTTCAGATGAATAGGATCCGGTTTCATAGGCTATTAGTTCATCGCTATAATTCCCCATCAGATTGCTAATGCCGGAAAGCTTGCCCGTTATCATGCCATTTTCCCTTATCTGTGCGTAAATATCTGTCATTGCAGCCTCAGCAGTGGCTTTGCTTTCAAATACCGCATTTGAGGTTAGCTGCGAATTTGGTTGGTCTGTATCCACGAAGCTATCACAACTAAATAGGATTCCGCACAATGCAACAATCCAAGCTGTGAATAACATCGTTTTGTGTCTCTTTACGAAAATGTATATTTTTTGGTTCATAATACTATATTTTAATTAAAATGTAAACTGAAATCCTGCTGATACTATTCTTAATGGAGGCAGGAAGCCTGCTTCCCTAAATTCAGGATCTGCTCCTTTATATGATGTTATGGTAAGTATATTCTGTGCCTGTAGTGAAATTTTGCAGTGCATAATTTTGAGCCACTCCAGAGGCAGATCATAAGAAAGTGAAATGTTTTTAAGACGTATATATGAGGCATTGCTTACTGCTGCATCACTTTCAGCATAATATTCGCTCGCCTGCATTGCCTCCTGATTTAGACCTGTGGTATAAATTTGATATTGTGCATTATCTCCCGGTTGTGTCCAACTGTTTACAATTTCTGCAGGCTGGTTGCGGAACGTTCCAGCATATCCCTGTGCGCTAGCAAAGTTAAAATTGAGCTGCTTTACAAACTGAAACAGGAAATCCAGTTGCCAGCCTTTGCACGTGAATTGATTTTGCAGTCCGCCGAAATATTTAGGACTGAAGTCGCGAACGCTTTGCCTGTCATCCGCGTAGGATATTTGACCATCACCATTTATATCGGAAAATTCATAAGTACCTGTTTGTGGGTTGATTCCAGTGGAATGGAACAGCTTCCTGATTGTGATGGGCTGGCCGACCACGTAATCATTTTTATAAGGTGAGCCTTCCAGCCCCGGAAAAGATAACAGCTTATTTTTGGCTACTGAAAGGTTAAAATTTGTGGTCCAATTAAAATTTGGCTTTTGAATGTTAATTGAGCGTAGTGTGATTTCAAGTCCACTATTTTGTACCGTTGCATCTAAGTTGGATTGTATGGTTGTAAATCCCGTAGTCCCTGGCAGTGGCAATCCCACTAACTGACTAGAGGAACGGTTTTGGTACCAAGCCGTAGTCAACATAAGGCGATCCTTTAAAAAGCCCAGTTCAAATGCCGCTTCGAGTTTCTTGTTAGTTTCCCAACCAAAATCAGGATTATAAAGCCGCAGTGGCTGCAATCCATGAACGCCCTGATATTGATATCCTGAAGACGAATAGGTATCCAAAAACTGGTAATCGCCTATTTGATCGTTGCCAGTTGTACCATAGCTTCCTCGTAATTTTCCATAGCTTAGAAAACTAACATTGTTTTCAATCCATTTTTCTCTGTAAAACAACCATGCTGCGCCTATTGCACCAAAATTTGCAAACTGCTTTCCGGGACCAAAGCGGCTCGAACCATCCCTTCGTCCTGTTAAGTTGAGAATGTATTTATTGCTAAATGTATAATTGAATCGGCCATAAAGTGCCTGATATTTATAGATCAACATTTCATCGCTTTCTACTGATAAATACGATGCTGAGGTAAGGTCATAAATCAGGCTGTTGTTTGTGAATCCTGACGCCTCCTCAATTCGCGTTTTTGTTTGCTGATTCTGGAAGGTACTGCCAAACAGAATATCTATTTCTGAGCGACCGAAGGCACTATGCCAATTTAGCTGTGGTTCCACTATCCATGACTGCCTCCCCAGAGTATTCTTGAATATTGATGAATATTCGCTGCCGTAGTTGTATGCAGGATTATACATGGTTGACGGGGCGGTGCGACTTGCATCGCTACTCAGATCTGTGAAACCAAAACTTGATTTAAATTCTATTCCTTTTGCCAGTTGAAATGTCATTAGTGTATTAGCAATCAGGTCGTAGGTTTCGGATCTATTTTTGCCTTCCAGGTTACTTAGCGGATTTTGCCAAGTACTATTCTGCCAATTAAGGTTTCCTTGAGCATCATATAGGTCTGGAGCGTTAGGCGCAAGGTTTCTCGATAACAATGTAAGGTCAGTCCAAGGCAAATCATTTTTTTGGGCTGTATATCCACCTGAAAAACTGACACGGAATTTATTATTTTCGGATTTATGGTCTAAAGAGAGATGTGCGCCACCTTTTTTGTATAAAAACTCACCAGGAAATACGGTAGACTCCGTCCTGTAATTCCCGCTAAGTAAAAACCGGGTCTGTTCAGATCCTCCACTGACGGTTCCCTGCATACTTAAAATATCGGACGTACCTCCCGTTAGTTCTTTTTGCCAATCAGTATACCGGTTTTGGTCCCATGTGCCGTTCACATCATAAGCATTAGACGGATAAGTCATAATTCCATCATTTGCAAAGGCGTGCCTACGCATTTTTAGATATTGTTGGGTATTCATCAAGTCAAGCATTCGGGTTACCTTGCCAGTTGCGTGTGAGGTATTAATTGTAAAAGAAGTTACACCAGCCTTCCCTTTTTTGGTTGTGATTAACACCACGCCGTTAGCACCACGAGAGCCGTAAATTGCGGTCGCATCTGCATCCTTTAATATTTCCAGGCTTTCAATATCACTGGGATTAATACTGTTGAGAGGGTTACTTTCTCCGGGAATTGTCGTGGAAGTTTGCCTGTAACTTATGGGATCCGATGAATAAGGAACCCCGTCAATGACGTACAATGGGGCATTACCGTCTGTTCTAAGACTATTTACGCCGCGAATATTAATATTAAAGCCTCCACCGGGAACACCTGATTCCTGTGTGACACTAACACCAGCCATACGGCCTTGCATCGTTGCAAGCACATTTGTAACGGGTTGTTTTTCGATCTCTTTTGAGGTGATTTTTGCAATGCTTCCCGTACGCTCACTTTCCTTGACGGTGTAATAACCTGCATTGACACGAACTTCTTGCAGCGAGGTTATGTCTTCGCGTAACTGTATGTTAATTGTTTTGCGTCCGTCTATTGGTATTATAAGTGTTTTGAATCCTATGAAACTAGCCACGAGAGTATCATTAGGTGCCGCTTCTATGGTATATTCACCATTGAAATCGGAGGTTATTACTGATTTTGCTTTTCCTTTTATGGAAATGCTAACGCCGGGCAGCGGGTTTTTGCCGTCAGTTATGATCCCGCTAATCTTAGATAGTGGTTGTAGGGAATGTTTGTGTATTAGTGGATTGCTGGCCATTGCTGGAGTGAAGAACAAATACAAGCCCAAAATAAAT
>JAAFGY010000080.1 GCA_010365135.1 Flavobacterium sp. | reverse complement strand
CAGATAAGATATAACAGATATGAAATAAAAATGAACCTAATGGGTTAAAATAAGTATTTTTGTTTTACAAAGAAAGAAATTAAATTATGCAATCCAAAAAAACATTCCCTTATATCATCGCCGAAATTGGGCAAGCTCACGAAGGCAGTTTAGGAATTCTACATTCTTATATTGATGCTCTGGCAAAAACGGGCGTAAATGCCGTAAAATTCCAAATGCACATAGCCGAAGCCGAAAGCAGCGAACACGAGCCTTTCAGGGTTAAATTCTCGCTGGAAGACAAAACTAGATTTGATTATTGGAAACGAATGGGTTTTTCTTTAGACCAATGGAAAGGCATCAAGCAGCATTGCGAGGAACTAGGATTGGATTTTATTTGTTCTCCTTTTAGTAATCTAGCAGTAAATTGGCTAGAGGAAATAGGGGTAACGCAATATAAAATTGGTTCGGGCGAAGTAACTAATTTTTTGATTCTAGAGAAAATTGCTCGAACAGGAAAACCCATAATTTTATCTTCAGGAATGAGTTCGTTCGAGGAATTAGATAAAACAGTACTATTCTTAAAAGAAAAAAAGGTCGATTTTGCTATTTTACAATGTACCACCGCGTATCCAACCCAGCCGGAACACTATGGTTTGAATGTGATGCAGGAATTGCAAAAAAGATATGAAGTGCCTGTTGGATTTTCGGATCATTCGGCAAAAATGGAGACCTGTATTGCGGCAACTGCTTTGGGAGCGAGTATTATCGAATTCCATGTTGTTTTTGACAGACAATTATTTGGTCCCGATTCCGAATCTTCTTTGACGATTACCGAAACCAAAGATGTGGTTCGTGCTGTTCGAAATATCGCCAGGGCATTATCAAATCCTGTAGATAAAAACAATACCACTGATTTTACTTCATTGAAACAAATTTTTGAAAAATCTTTGGCCGTTAACAAAAATTTACCCAAAGATCATAGGCTAACTTTTGAAGATTTGGAGTCCAAAAAACCCAAAGGCTTGGGAATTGATGCCGCTCGTTTTCAGGAAGTAATTGGAAAAAAGCTGAATAAGGAGTTACAACAATGGG
Source organism: Flavobacterium sp. (assembly GCA_010365135.1). Classification (GTDB taxonomy): domain Bacteria; phylum Bacteroidota; class Bacteroidia; order Flavobacteriales; family Flavobacteriaceae; genus Flavobacterium. The sequence goes on along the minus strand of JAAFGY010000080.1, from coordinate 14,164 downwards.
ATTTTTTGAAAGAGGAGGATATAAAGTGAATTTTCGTTTACCTTGCTGCTCAATTTTCGTTTGCCCCAACCCTAAAGGAAGCGAAAATTAGGACAAAAGTTGTATTTCCTTTTTCCACCCTAAAGGGAGCGAAAATATAGAAATGAGTTATATATCCTTTTTCCACCCTTTAGGGCGGGGAAAGAAAAAGGATTGCCCCCAGTTTTAAGAGAGCGAAAATTAGGATAAAAGTTGTATTTCCTTTTCCACCCTTTAGGGCGAGGAAAGAAAAAGGTGGAATTTTAAGTTGCCCGAGCCTACAGGGAGCGAAAATTAGGATAAAAGTTGTACATCCTTTTTCCACCCTTTAGGGCGGGGAAAGAAAAAGGATTTCAAATTTTCGTTTGCCCCAACCCTAAAGGGAGCGAAAATTAGGATAAAAGTGGCATTTCCTTTTTCCACCCTTTAGGGCGGGGAAAGAAAAAGGAAAATAAAATATTTTGATATGAAAAGAAATCCATTTGCATTTGATTCTATGTGGAAAGATGCCCCAGCTTCAATTTTTTCTAAGGCTAAAAAATTAAGAGAAAATCCAACTGAGGCTGAAGGGTTATTATGGATTGCATTGAAAGATAATCAGGTGGATAGTTATAAATTTAGGAGGCAACATCCAATTAGTATTTACATAGCTGATTTCTATTGTCATCAATTAAAATTAGTTGTTGAAATTGATGGTGAGTATCATCTTTCAGCAGCAAAAATTAGATAATGAAAGAACACTGGCTTTAGAATTTCAAGGACTAAAAGTAATTCGGTTTACAAACGAACAAGTGTTACTAAAATTACCAGAAGTAATTATTAAAATTAAAGAATTTATAAAATCACAATCTTGAATTTTCGTTTGCCCTTGCTGGTCAATTTTCGTACATCCTTTTTCCACCCTTTAGGGCGGGGAAAGAAAAAGGATTTCAAATTTTCGTTTGCCCCAACCCTAAAGGGAGCGAAAATATAGAAATGAGTTATATTTCCTTTTTCCACCCTTTAGGGCGGGGAAAGAAAAAGGATTGCCCCCAGTTTTAAGAGAGCGAAAATTAGGATAAAAGTGGTATTTCCTTTTTCCACCCTGTAGGGCGGAGAAAGAAAAAGGATTTCAAATTTTCGTTTGGTCCTAAAGGGAGCGAAAATATAGAAATGAGTTATACATCCTTTTTCCACCCTTTAGGGCGGGGAAAGAAAAAGGATTGCCCCCAGTTTTAAGGGAGCAAAAATTAGGATAAAGGTTGTATTTCCTTTTTCCACCCTTTAGGGCGGGGAAAGAAAAAGGAAACTTAAAAAAATATCTTTCCCTCTTACCCCTTTTTTGCCTACTTTTAACCCAAGAATAATACCATTAAAATGCCAAAAAGAAAAATAGTGGTTGTCATCACAGCGCGTCCTTCTTACAGTAGGGTGAAAACAGTGTTGTCTGCCATTCAAAAACATCCAGATTTAGAATTGCAATTGGTGGTGGCGGCCTCCGCTTTGCTGGATCGATACGGTTCGGCTGTGAATTACATCGAAAAGGATGGGTTTACCATTGCAGCCAAAGTGTTTAATGTATTGGAAGGAGAAAATTTAACTGCAGCTGCCAAAACTACAGGAATTGGAATTTTGGAACTCTCCACCGTTTTTGATAATCTTAAACCTGATATTGTGGTTACGGTGGCCGATCGTTTTGAAACTATGGCGACGGCTATTGCGGCTTCTTATATGAACATTCCTTTGGCACACATTCAAGGAGGCGAAGTCACGGGGAATATTGATGAAAAAGTACGTCACGCCATTACCAAGTTATCCGATTATCATTTTGTGGCTTCCGAAAATGCGAAAGAACGAGTCATTAAACTGGGCGAAAACCCTGCTTTTGTTTTCAATACGGGTTGTCCGTCTATTGATATTGCATCAGAAATCAGCAAAATTGAAGGACTCAATTTTAATCCCTATCAAAAATATGGAGGAGTTGGAGCCAAACCTGATTTGTCTAATGGGTATCTTGTTGTAATGCAACATCCCGTTACGAATGAATATCAAGATTCCAGAAAGCATATTGAAGAGACTCTTGAAGCGGTAAAGGAATTAAATTTACCCACCTTGTGGTTTTGGCCCAATGTAGATGCGGGTGCCGATGGTACTTCAACCGGTATTAGAAACTTTAGGGAGAAAAATAAAATAGAAAAGGTGCATTTTTTCAAAAATATGGAAGGGGATGATTTTCTGGTGTTATTGAATAATGCCCAAGCATTAATTGGGAATTCGAGTGTTGGAATTCGGGAATGTGCTTATCTAGGCGTGCCTGTTATTAATATAGGTTCCAGACAAAACAAACGCGATCGAGGTACTAATGTAGTAGATGTAAATTATGAGAAAGCCGAGATTGTTGCCGCTATTCTGATGAGTATAAAAAAGGGAAAACAGAAAACTTCGCCTGTTTATGGCGGTGGGAAGGCAGGTTTAATTATAGCTAATTTATTAGTAGACTTGCCGCTACAATTTCATAAAACGATTATGTATTAAAATGAAAATTCTAGCTATTATCCCAGCACGTGGAGGTTCTAAGGGAGTCCTTAGGAAAAATTTAACATTATTAGGAGAGCTGCCTTTAATTGTGCACGCTATAAATTGTGCAAAAGCATCTTCAAAAGTTACTAAAATTGTTGTATCCACTGATTCGGAAGAAATGGCAACAATTACAAAACAGAATAGTTGCGAAGTTATATTGAGACCGAACGATTTGGCAACTGATACAAGTAATGTTGTGCTAACAGTTGAACATGTTTATAAAACATTGAATGAAGATTTTGATATCATTATTTTGCTCCAACCTACTTCTCCATTAAGAACTGGAAAAGATTTAGATAATATTGTTGAAATGTTTGAAAGAAATGCAGAACTTGATGGAGTCATAAGTGTAGTTCCTTTTGAAGATTTACACCCTGCAAGAATGTATAATTTAGGATCAAATAATGAGTTAGTACCATTTGTAGACAATGGAGAATCAAATAGAAGACAAGATTTAGACCCTGTTTATTATAGAAATGGATGCTTCTATGCAGTAAGGAGTCAATCCTTTTTTAAGGAAAAATCATTTATGGTAAAAAACAAAAGAGCATATATAATGAATCCTGAATGGCTTGTAAATATAGATACACCACGAGACTTCAAAATAGCATCGATAATATATGAAGAATGGAAAAATGAAAATATTAATAACTGAATCGGAAGATTTTAGTCAACATGCTTTTAAGGAACTTCAAAAACACTTTGAAGTAACAAAGGGTAATTTCCATTATGATGAAGAACTGAAAGAGATGATATCCGATTTTGAAGTTTTGTTTGTTAGACTGCGATTCAAACTCACTAAAGAAATTCTTGAAAAAGCTCCTCAATTGAAATATATTATAACAGCAACAACAGGTTTAGACCATATAGATGTTGATTATTTTGAAAGTAGGGGAGGAGAAATAATTTCTCTCAAAGGAGAAACCCAGTTTCTGGAAACAATACCTTCAACAGCAGAGCACACCTGGGCATTATTACTTGCTTTGCAAAAAAACATTCCTTCAGCATTTGATGATGTAAAAAAGGGCAATTGGCACAGAGATCATTTTAAGGGAAATAATTTAAAAGGTAAAAACATTGGAATAGTAGGATTGGGAAGAGTAGGGAAACAAGTTGCTAATTTTGCTGAAGTTTTTCAATTGAATGTTGGTTACTACGATACTCAATTCATTACATCTAAATTTAAAAGTTTTACCTCTCCAAACGAACTTTTTGCTTGGGCCGATATTATTAGTATTCACATTCCATACAATTCTGAAAATGATAATTTTGTCGATGCGTCTCTTTTGATAAATTGTAGACCTAACGCTGTTTTAATCAACACCTCAAGAGGAAATGTGTGGGATGAAAATGCCTTAGTAGAATTATTAGAAAAACAGAAAATAAAAGGAGCAGCAACGGATGTTTTACAAAATGAATTTGATAAATCAACTATAAGTATAAATCCATTGATAAAATTTGCAAGAAGGAATAGTAATTTGATTATAACTCCTCATATAGCCGGAGCAAGCTATGAATCGATGGCAATGACAGAGGAGTTTGTTGTAGAAAAATTTATAAGAATGATTAAATGTGCGGAATAGCAGGAATTTTAGGATTCGATCCTAAAAACAGTTCAACGATTCAAAAGATGCTCGAAGCCCAAAAGCATCGAGGACCTGATGCGATGTGTGTTTGGAAGGATGAAAAGGTAGTTTTGGGTCACAATAGATTGAGCATAATCGATATGTCGGAAAGTGCCAATCAGCCTATGATTAGTAATTGTGCTAATTATGTAATTGTTTTTAATGGCGAAATCTATAATTATGTAGAACTCAAAAAAGAATTAACCTCCTATTCCTTTAGAACCACTTCTGACACCGAGGTTTTGCTTGCGGCGTACATTCAGTGGAATTCCAAAATGTTAGACAAAGTCAACGGAATGTTCAGTTTTGCTATTTGGAATAAAAAGGACAACAACTTTTTTGCTGCCCGTGACCGCTTTGGTGTAAAGCCCTTTTATTATACTTTTTTCGAAAATCAGTTCTATTTTTCAAGTGAAATCAAAACACTTTTTGCCGCGGGAATTCCTAAGATTAAAAATCACAAAGTGTGGGCAAATTATTTTACTTTTGGAACTTACGGATTGCCAGACGAAACTTTTTTTGAAGGGATCCAGCAGTTAAAAGCAGGACATTTTTTGGAAATTAATTTTTCGGATACAATAGATTTTAATGCCGCAAAACCTCGGTTGTGGTATGATTTTCCAGCACGGATTTCAAAAATGCAAGAACTACCAAAAGAGGCCTTAAAGGAACAGTATGAAGCGTTGTTAAATGATGCTGTTCGGCTTCGTTTTCGAGCTGATGTTCCTTTAGGAATGAATGTTAGTGGTGGTTTGGATTCCTCCACTTTAATCAATTTGGTACACCGCAATCTGCCTTCCCAAAAAAATATGGAAGCCTTTACGTTTTATTCGAATAATGAAAAATATGACGAATTGCCTTGGGTGAATGAATTGATGCAATCGACTCCTTATCCACTTCATAAAATGCTTTTGGATTATACCGAGATTCCCGAATTAATTGAAAAAGTAAGTTATTTTCAGGAGGAGCCTTTTGGAGGTTTTCCTACCTTGGCGTACAGCTTATTATTTGAATCGGCTCGCCAAAAAGGGATTAAAGTAATTTTGGACGGACAAGGAATGGATGAGGCTTGGGCAGGTTATGATTACTATCACAATAACAGCAATAATATAATTCAAGGAGTGACATCAAGTCCTGTACGACCAGAAGCTTTGTTGCCAGAATTTAGGAATTTGGCCGAAAAAGAAGTCTATAAACGCCCTTTTGATAATGATTTACAGAACTTACAGTACCGCGATTTGTTTTATACCAAAATTCCCAGAGCGTTGCGCTTCAATGACAGAATTAGTATGATGCACAGTACCGAGTTACGGGAGCCTTTTTTAGATTATCGATTGGTAGAGTTGGCTTTTGCACAAAGCAAAGCAATGAAATTTCAAAACGGACAGAGCAAGTGGTTGTTGCGCCATTTGGTTAAAGAATATCTGGGCGACACAGTAGCTTTAGCTCCTAAAAGAGCCTTGCAAACCCCACAAAGAGAATGGATTGCAGCAGAATTGAAGCCTTATTTTGGGGATAAAATCGAACAATTTTCCATATTGGATTTTGTAGACGGGAAACAAGTGAAGTCAATTTGGGAAGATTATTTGAACGGAAATCAAGATAATAGTTTTTATATTTGGCAGTGGGTGAATTATGTAACCTTATTAGTTTAACCCTTTAACCCTGTCAGAGTTTTAAACTCTGACAGGGTTTGAATTCAAATTAATATGCGATATTTGGACAATCAATCATCAAAAACAATTTAGAGATAACTAATGCTTTTTAACTCCATTTCTTTTTTAGTATTTCTCCCAGTTGTTTTTATCCTGTACTGGTGGAGCAATAAAAAGAATTTGCAACTGCAAAATGGATTGTTGCTTGCGGCTAGTTATTTCTTTTATGCTTGCTGGGATTGGCGGTTTTTGTTTCTATTACTTTTTTCTACTGCTTTGGATTATTTTACTGGGATAAAAATGGCGGAAGCTAGAAATCAAAATAATAAAAAGTTTTGGTTTTGGCTGAGTATCATAATAAATCTTGGGTTTCTGGGTGTTTTTAAATATTACAATTTCTTTGCCGATTCTTTTGCCGAAGCATTATCGGGACTGGGAATACAAGCTAATTTTTGGACTTTGAAAGTGATATTGCCGGTTGGAATCTCTTTTTATACCTTTCACGGCCTGTCCTATGTAATTGATATTTACAAAGAAAGAATCCAACCCGAAAAAAATGTAATTACATATTCTCTTTTTGTAGCCTATTTTCCATTGTTGGTGGCTGGTCCAATAGAAAGAGCGACCCATTTATTGCCACAAATAAAGAAAAAACGAGTTTTCGATTACACTAAAGCCATTGATGGGGTACATCAAATCATTTGGGGATTGTTCAAGAAAGTAGTGATAGCCGATAATTGTGCTTTGTATGCCAATGATATTTTTGACCATTACGAGTCGATGAATTCCTTGTCGTTGTTTTTGGGAGTTATCTATTTCTCTTTCCAAATTTATGGGGATTTTAGCGGATATTCCGATATTGCATTGGGAACTTCAAAGTTGTTTGGAATCGATTTATTGCGCAACTTCAATTATCCTTATTTCTCTAGAGATATTGCCGAGTTTTGGCGTCGTTGGCATATTTCGTTATCGTCGTGGTTTCGGGATTATTTATACATTCCTTTGGGAGGAAGTCAAGGCGGAATGGGAATGAAAATACGCAATACCTTTATTATTTTCTTAGTCAGCGGGTTTTGGCATGGGGCTAACTGGACATTTATCATTTGGGGAGCTTTACATGCCCTTTACTTCTTGCCGTTATTGATAACTCAAAACAATAGAAATAATATAGAAATTGTTGCCAAAGGAAAATCACTGCCTACACTCAAGGAATTGACAAGTATGATAGCGACGTTTGGTTTAACAGCTCTGACCTGGGTATTTTTTAGGGCTAAATCAGTTGCCGAAGCCTTGGCGTATTTAAAGGATATGTTTAGGTTTAATTTTGAAGGAGGCGTCCAGTTTTTGGAATTCGAACGCTATTCTGTTGAATTGCTTTTGCTGCTGTCCTTGTTTATAGGAGTAGAATGGAATTCAAGGGAACAAGAACATCCCATCAAAGGAAAAGGAATGATGCTTAAAGCTTTGATAATACTAATAGGGATTTTGGTTTTGGGCGTTTTTTCAAGTCCAGCTGATTTTATTTATTTCCAGTTTTAGATGAAAAAATTTTGTACATATATAATTGGCGGAATAGTAGTAATGCTGATCGTGATGTCCGTATTGGATGTGATGTATACAAAAGTGTATGAGACTTCCTCACCACGAACTAAATTCCAATATTTGAGAAGTTTGAAAAATCAAAAAGTGGATTATATTTTTATTGGTTCTTCAAGAGTGGAAAACGGAATTATCCCTTCCATCATTCAGGAGAAAACAGGTAAAACAGCAATAAACCTCGGATTTCAGGCGGCTAATTTGGGAGATATTTTCACTATTTTGCAATTAATCAAGGAATACAATATCCATTATGAAAAGATATTAATCCAAGTAGATTATATTTACAACATCGTTGATGGACATTCCACAATTTTCCAATTTGAAATGACACCATTTATAAGAGATAATACGGCAACAAAAAAGTACTCGGATCATTATGCCGAAAGCCCTTTGGCTAATTATTATCTCCCTTTTTACCGATATTGTGATAATGATTTAAAAATTGGACTAAGAGAGGTTTTTGCAAATACAGTGAATAAGAAAACGAATATTATTCCGAACAGAGGCTATGGAGCTAAATATGGAACTTCAACAGAATTAAAAGGATCGTTGCCGGATACAATTGTAGATAAAAATGAAGTTTTTGATAGTATTCAGTTTTTTGTGAAACAGAATAAGATGAATGTAGTTTTTTATTGCGCTCCCTTTTGCCAGGACAATCAAAATAAGAGTTATACAGTCAAATTGAAGTCAAAAATTCCTGAATTAGTAGATTTTTCCGAAGTAATTAAGGATGATAAAATGTTTCTCAATTGCAATCATTTGAACGATAGTGGAGCCAAACGTTTCACGGAAATTTTAACGGAGGCGTTGTTGATGGAGTGAATTTTATTTGTTAAGAGTTTTGATTTCCGAAATGACTGAGCGAAAAGTAATATAAAATTAAAAAACATTAAATGCTTACGGTAAGCAACTATCATTACATAAGAGAAGATTTCACCACAAAATACCCCAGTATTTTTGGTGTAACCCCCGTTATGTTTAAAAAACAATTGTTGCTTTTAAAAGATAAAGCTGATTTTGTTAGTGCGATGGATTTAATAAATAATGGTGATGAAATCCTGAATTCAAAAAACAATTATTACTTTATTACTTTTGATGATGGTTTAAAAGAGCAATATCAATTCGCCCTGCCGATTTTGGATGAACTTCAAATACCAGCAGTTTTGTTTGCAAATTCAAGAAATCACGAAGATAAAAAAGTAAGTACTGTTCATAAGATTCATTTAGTAAGATCAATTATAGCGCCATCTGATTTTTTAAAACTTTTGGCGAATCAAAATAATGGTATTGCTATTTCTAATTCGGATTATGATAAAGCTAAAAATTGTTATGTTTATGATGACCAAGAAACTGCCTTGCTTAAATATTGGCTTAATTTTAAAATGAATTTTTCTGCTCTAGAAGAAATTATAAAAGCTATTTTTGATAATTATTTTGATGAGCATACAGTTTTAGAAGAACTTTATCTGAGTGAAAATGAAATTGTGCAACTAAGTAAGAAAGGTTTTCTGGGTAGTCATACCCACAATCATTATCCAACAGCATTATTGTCTGAAAAGGAAATGGAGTTTGAGCTTAAAAATTCAAAATTGTTTTTCGAAAAATTGACGAACACGGCTATCAATATGGTGGCTTATCCTTATGGAACCCCCGATTCCTGTACCACGCAAGTTGCTGAAATTGCTAAAAGAGTAGGGTATAAATATGGATTTACTACAACAAGAGGAGTCAATACATTAGAAAATAATCTGTTACTTTTAAATAGATACGATTGTAATGAGTTAAGTGGGGGTAAAAATTATAAAAACGGCTAGTAATATGGATATTAAAATTGGCGATAAAGCACTTGAAACAAAAATATTTGACGAGAATACCGTAAGATTATTTGCCGAATTAACAGGAGATACTAATCCAATACATTTTGATAAGGAGTATGCAGCCTTGACTGTGTTTAAAAAACCAATTGTTCATGGTCCATTAGTGTTAACACTCGTGACGACCCTGTTTGCAAGAGAGTTACCCGGTCCTGGGAGTGTTTATTTGAGCCATGAGATGAAATTTACAAAACCGGTTTTTTACAATGATGAAATAACAGCTATTCTCGAAGTAACAGATATTACTCCCAAAGGACATATCTTTATCAATACAATTTGTATCAATCAAGATAAAGAAGTTGTCTTTGAAGGAATAGCTCGATTAAAAAAAATGTAATGAAATTTAGAGAAGCAACTATTAGTGATTGGGAAAAACTTGTAGTTTTTTACCAACGGATTTATAGAAAAGATCATCCATTGCAAAAAAAAACGTTTTGGAACTGGCAATTTGGTAACCCAAAATATGGGCGTGCGTTTATTTGTCTGGATATAAATGACAAAATCATTGGACATGTGGGGGCTAATTTTGGAGGAGGCTTAGCTTGGATGATAAACGGCTATCTTGATGCTGAGTATCGAGGTAAAGGAGTGATGTCAAATTTATATGATTTGGCTAGAAAATATTATCCTCTCGCCGCGACGGCGGCGAATGAATTTGGGTTAGCAATGTATAGAAGTATGCGTTGGTTGCGTCATTATGATTTGGTTCGTTACGTTAAAATAAATCCAGCACTTGAAGAAATAACGTTTGATAACGTCTGTAAAAGCATTGAAGTTTCAATAGAAGATTTACACTATACCAATGGACATTATTTTGAACAGCCTAACTTAAATGGAATACTTTTGGCTGATGGTTCTACGGCATTTAGCCAAGAAAATGTTGGAGGATTGAGAATCGTTGATATCAAAGATTTACATCAAATAGAGACTCAAGCATGGCAGATTGGATATAAATGGATGGATTACATTACTTCTTGGAACGATTTAAAAACAAAAGATTTGGAAAAAAATGGATGGGTTTTAGATTATAAAAGTGTTGTTCCTTGGAGATTAAATCCCCTAGAGATCAATTATTTTTGTGATATTACTTTTCTTTCTGAAGAACCTTTGGACAGAGAGTTTGTAGTTCATAGATCGTATTCAGACCATGGGAGAATTGGCAGTATTATATAATAAATCATGAAGAATTTAGGAGTAGTCATAACGGATGGGGTAGGGTTTCGGAATTTTATTTTGAGTGATTTTATAAGTGAAGCAAAAGATAATTTTGATTCGGTTGTAATCTATTCTTGTATTCCTACTAGTGCTTTTCAAAAGTATGACTTGAATTGTAAAATAGTCGAGTTGGGTCAATTTCAAGAGAAATTCATCACTTGGTTTTTTAGAAAAGCCAAAGAAGTCGCTCATTTGCAATTGCACCGAAAAAATAATTTTGGAATACAGGATAATTATAATTCTAATAAGACTAAAGTAAAAAATCCACGGGGTTATGCCACGCGATTCATCTATAAAATGACGGCTTTGCTGCATTCAGAATCTTGGATATTGCGATTTAATAAAGCACAACAATTAACTTTCAAAAACAATTCAATAGGTCAATTATTCTACAATCAGTTGAAAGACGATGCTATTGACATTCTGTTTTTTACCCACCAACGACCACCCTTTATAGCACCGTTAATTTATCAAGCCGAAAAATTAAAGATTAAAACGGTTTCTTTTATTTTTAGTTGGGACAATCTCGCTTCCAAGGGCAGAATGGCAGGCAGTTTTAATCATTATTTAGTTTGGAGCCATTTGATGCAATCTGATTTATTGCATTTTTATCAATTTGTAAAACCCCATCAAATAGATGTCGTTGGGACGCCACAGTTTGAACCTTATGTTTTAGAACGCTATAAAACCAACAAGGAAGATTTTTATGCAACCTTCAATTTAGATGCAGCATTGCCAGTTATTCTATTTACTTGCAATGATTCTAGCAGTAAAAACGACCCTTTTTATTTGGAATTACTAGCCAATTTTATAGCAGCCAACGAAATAAAAGCAAATCTTATTGTGCGAACTTCTCCAGCAGATGAACCCAAACGGTTTTTGTATCTACAGGAAAAATATCCTTTTATAAAATGGAACTTCCCAGAATGGACATTAACCAGAGAAAATCACGCTGAACCATGGACACAAAGAGTGCCAGAGTTTAATGATGTCGTAAAATTAAAATCAGTATTGCAGTTTTCCGATGTGATAATAAATGTGCTGTCTACCATAATTTTAGATGGTTTTCTATTTGATAAACCTTCAATCTGTCCTGTTTTTGGCAATAAAGAGAAAGGATATGATGATGCCACTAAATATTTGGATTATGCTCATTTAAAACAGGTAGAAGATAGCAATGCTGTTACTATTGTTAAAACTGAAAACGAATTTAAAGAGGCGGTAAATATTATTTTGAAAAATCCACAGGCTTTATTAAGCGAACAAAAGAAGTTTGTTGACTTAGAAATTGGAAAACCCTTAGCAGGAACCAGCAAACGAATTGCTCAAACTTTATTCCATTTGAATGACTAAGCCCAAAAAAATAGCCATCCTCTGTAATTATGAACTTTTGCCTGAACGGGTTGGAGGTATGGATTATTTCTTTTGGCAATTTGATTCAAAATGCAAAGCAAGTAACATTCAAGTCGATTGGTTTTTTCCTAATATATCGAATCACGGCAGGTATACCGATTTGACTATTTATGCCAGCGAAACCGAAAGGGTAGAACCTCACTTTCTAGAATTTTGCGAACATAATAAAATAGATTATTCTTATATCATTACCCATTTTGTAGAACTGTGCACGCCATTTTTTAAAAAAGTCAAACAATTCTCTAATGCGAAAATTATTGCCGTAGACCACAATCCAAGACCCTTAAATGGTTATCCCTTGGCAAAGAAAATTAAGAAAAGAATCAAAGGATTGTTATATGCTCAATACATTGACACTTTTATTGGCGTTTCCGATTATACAAAAAAGGAGTTAATCAAAGATTTTGGTTCTCCAATAAAAAACAAGATTCAGCTGATTTACAACGGAATTGACATCGATGCAATTCAAGTTCGGGCAGAACGAAACCAATCCAAACCTAGTTTTCTCACCGCATCCCACTTGCGGGAATCCAAAGGAATTCAAGACTTGATTCAAGCCGTTTATGTATTGCCGGAAGAAATAAAAGCCGAAATTGTAATTGATCTGTATGGTGATGGCCCTTTTAGAAACCAATTAGAAGATCAAGTGACTAGTTTAGCTTTAGGCAACTGTTTTAATTTTATGGGAAGCATTTCCAATCTTAAAACTATTTATTGCGAGTATGACTATTTAATTCATCCTTCATATGAAGAAACTTTTTGTTATACTGTAGTCGAAGCTTTGGCGGCTAACACAAAAGTGATAACAACAAATGAAGGAGGAAATGTCCTTGGAATTATTAAACATTTGGATAACGGCTTTTTGTTTGAAGCAAAGAATATAGCCCAATTATCCTCTTTAATTACCCAAATTTGGATCGGTAAATTAAAAATCACTAAAGAAACCAGAACAGATATAGAAAAACGTTTTTCCTTACAAAAAATGGTCGATAATCATTATAAATTAATTCACTAATTTTAAATTCCCAAATTCTCAATCCTCAATCCTCAATCCTAATTCCAAATGAAATTAGCTTTCCTCACCCCAGAATATCCCCATCCCAAAACTGGAAGTTCGGGAGGCATTGGCACGAGCATTAAAAACTTGGCACAAGGACTTTTGGTGGAAGGTTGCCGAGTTCGGGTGCTGGTGTATGGGCAAAAAGAAGACGGCGTTTTTGAAGATAATGGCATTACCATTCAGCAAATAAAGAATGTGAAAATCAAAGGTTTATCCTGGTATTTGACTCGAAAAAAAATAGAAAAGATCATCAATCAAGGGTGTGAAAACCACGAAATCGACTTGGTTGAAGCCCCAGATTGGACAGGAATCACTTCTTTTATTCAGCCTAAAAAATGTCCTGTTGTAATTCGGTTGAATGGTTCCGACACTTATTTTTGTTATTTGGATCAGCGTCCCGTGAAATGGTTCAATAAGTTTCACGAACGAAGAGCACTCCAAAAAGCCAATGGTTTGATTTCGGTAAGTCAATTCACTGCCGATTTGACCAACGAAGTTTTTGGATTGCAGAAAGAATTTACCATAATTCCCAATTCGATTGATGTTGATTTTTTTAATGACAATGACAATGACAATTTCAATGACAATTTCAATGACAATAGTAATGACAATAGTAATGACAAAAGCAATGACAATAAGTTAAATAACGATAAAGTCCAATCTAGCATAAGCACTCCAACCGCCATGTCATTGCGAAAGACGAAGCAATCCTTTGGAGAGGGTCGGGGTGAGGATATTCTCTATTTCGGCAGCTTAATCCGTAAAAAAGGCTTGCTAGAACTCCCTTTTATTTTCAATGAAGTAATTCAAAAAAATCCCCAAGCCCAGCTTATTTTAATAGGCAAGGACGTTTCGGATGTAATCACTGGAAATCCATCGACTTGGGCAATGATGCAATCTTTGTTTACACCCGATGCTTTGCAAAAGGTCCGTTATTTAGGAAGCGTTCCTTACCAAGAGATAAAAAACCATATAAAAGCCGCCAGCCTTTGTGTTTTTCCTACATTTGCCGAAGCCTTGCCCGTTTCTTGGATCGAAGCCATGGCGTTGCAAAAACCCATTGTAGCTTCTGATATTGGCTGGGCAAAAGAAGTGATTGAAGAGGGTATAGAAGGTTTTTTAGTTCATCCCAAAAACCATAAA
>JAAFGY010000079.1 GCA_010365135.1 Flavobacterium sp. | reverse complement strand
CCTCTTGCTGAATTTTAAATCTTTTCACAATAAAATTGTTGAATATGATTATAACAATTATTCAATTAAAAAATAAAAATATGAAAAAAATATTTCAATATTTAATGATGCTAACATTGGGTTTAATGGTGACCTCCTGTTATTATGACGAAATGCCTCCGGTAGCAATTACGCCAATTCCAGATGTTGTTTCTTACTCCAAAGACATTCAACCATTATGGAACCAAGATTGCATTAGTTGTCATAAGCCTAGTGCAACCGCACCAGATTTAACATCGGCCAATTCTTATAGCGCACTAACTTTAAACAATAAATATGTTGTTCCAGGAAACGCTGCAAGTAGCAAAATGCATAAATCACTTATGGGAGATGGAGCTGCTATAATGCCCACTTCAGGAAAATGGAGTGATTCAAAAATTGCATTGGTTGATAAATGGATTAACGATGGCGCTCTAAATAATTAACTATAAATAGTAAATCATGAAATTATATAAAATAATATTTATAGCTGTGTTTGCTTTGCCAATGATGATGGTGGCACAAGAGACAAAAGATACCATTGCCACTGTTAAAGAAAAAGCTGTTGTTGCGGTTCAACAAGATAGCATCGTACCTGTAGAAGTCGAATATGAACGTGCCGCATTTGATGGCTCTTCATTAATAGAAAACCAAACGGATCGCGTGTATTCAAAAGGAACGATTGAAATGGTGATGAATCACCGTTTTGGATTGGTGAATGGAACCAATGATCTAATTGGAATATGGGCTCCTGCCAATATTCGTATTGCTCTTACTTATGCAATTACAGATCGTATTACCGTGGGTGTTGGAACTACAAAAGACAGTAGATTGCAAGATTTTAGTCTTAAAGTGGCTTTGTTAAAACAAACGGTGAATGGTAAAATGCCAGTGAGTATTTCTTATTATGGTAATGCCAGCCTTAGCGCTTTACCAAAAGAAAACTTCTATCATACTTCAGATCGTTGGTCATTTTTTAACCAAATCATAATTGCAAAACGACTCACAAAAGCCATTTCATTACAGTTAGCACCAAGCTATTCTCATTATAATGTTATTGATGCTCCGATGAACAATGATTTATTTGCACTTGAATTTGGAGGTCGCTTGAAAGTTAATTCCAGTATGTCAATTCTTTTAGATGTAAATCAACCTTTTACTTCTCAGGAAGTTGCTCCTAAATCAGGATTTTCAGTGGGAACTGAATTCTCGACGGTTGGACATACTTTCCAAATTTTCATTAGTAATTACAGAGGAATTATAAATCAACAAAGCAATATGTTCAATCAAAATGAATTTTTTAATGGTGACTTTGCCATTGGATTTAATATTGCTAGAACCTGGTAATTCTTGAATAATTCATTTGTAAAAAAGACAACTACAAATGATCTAGAATGAAATAAGAAAAAAGAAGATATTCATTCCTTATTAGGAGGTGTTTATCTTCTTTTTATTTTGTAGAAAATAGGATAAAAATGAGTACTTTAAAATAATAATGTGTAAGACATTGGTTTTTACATCATTAAATTCGGATGTGGAGTTAAATAAATTGTTAAAAACAATTTAAAAGTATGATAAATATCATTGAAAATTTAAAGTGAAATAGTGAAATTTACATTATAATTCTAATACTTTAAGAATAAACATTAAATCTAGGTATTATTTTATTTTGGCACAAAAATTCTAAAAAGTAATAATAAGCAATATGGAAAAAGAAAATAACAATTCATCCCGAAGGAATTTTCTAAGGCTAGGAGCTTTAGGAGGAATTGCCTTGGCAGGAACTGCAATCGCAAAAGCAGTTACGGACGAAAGCCCAAAAGCCACCGGTAAAAAAGTCAAAGTGCTTACTGCGGATGGAAAATTAATCGAAATAGATAGTTCTCATGTAGATCACCATGCTTCTAATGATGAATACTCCCAAGCAGAAGTTCGTCAAGGAGTAGAAGGAAAGAAATTTATTAGGGTTATCGATCTTGGCAAATGTGCCAACGAAAGAAAATGTATTACTGGATGTCAAAAAGCACATAATATCTTAGCACCAATTGAATATATTAAAGTAAAAAAAATGCAGGATTCGCCACTCGCAGCACCCTATTGGTTTCCTACGATGTGTTACCATTGCGATAATCCTCCTTGTACAAAAGTTTGTCCAGTGGACGCCACATTCAAACGTTCAGATGGAATAGTGGCTATGGATTATGAACGTTGTATTGGCTGTAAATTCTGTATAGCAGCGTGTCCCTATTCTGCTCGTACTTTCAATTTTGGAAGACCGGAACAAGTAAAATATAGCGAAGAACATAAAAATGACACTTCAGATCCTAATCATTGTGCCATACCTTATGCTCAAGAAGGAACCGTTGCAAAATGTGATTTTTGTACGGAACGTTCTGAAAAAGGATTATTACCCGCTTGTGTAGTGGAATGTCCAAACGGTGCCATACTTCATGGCGATGAATTAGAAGACGTAGTTACAAATGGCGAAGAGACTTTTAGACTTTCAAAATTGTTGAAAGATAGAGCAGGATACCGACAATTTGAGGAATTGGGAACAAAACCACGTGTTTATTATCTCCCACCAGTAGCTCGTAATTTCCCGTTTGAAGATGCAACCGAAGCGCATAACACAAAGGAGTAATCTTTTTAAAAACATAAAAAATGTCAGAAAATATAAATAGAACACTTGCTCATAAGCACGAAACTTTTACTCAAGAAGAGTATATGGTTATGAAAAATGACTTGCTTCGTCCAATTGAAAAAATAGGCAAAGCAGGTAAAATATGGATTGCATTTCTAATAGCTGTAATATTGGCTGGAGTTGTTGCCTATATCATACAAGAAACCAAAAGTAAATATGTTACCACAAGTCTTAGAGATTATACCATGTGGGGAATCTATATCTCCAACTTTTTATTTATGGTCGCCATTGGTTTAGTCGGGGTATTAATGTCGGCAATACTGAAACTCACCCATTTTGAATGGTACAGACCGCTGTCTAGAATTGCCGAAGTTATAGCTATTGGAGCCATAATGTTTGGAGGAATAAGTATCGTTGTTGCAATGGGAAGACCCGACAGATTAATTAACTTGCTCATTCACGGACGGATCCAATCGCCCATTGTCTGGGATGTTATCGGAATTACAACTGATTTGGCTGCCTGTTTAATTCTCCTTTTTATTCCCCTAATTCCTTCACTTGTAACGTGTAAAAAC
Organism: Flavobacterium sp.; assembly: GCA_010365135.1. Taxonomy (GTDB): domain Bacteria; phylum Bacteroidota; class Bacteroidia; order Flavobacteriales; family Flavobacteriaceae; genus Flavobacterium. The sequence continues at coordinate 12,145 of JAAFGY010000079.1, read as the reverse complement.
CATTTGAAAAATTTGCCAAAATGGCAATTAAAAATGTATAATATGCTTTCCTTTGGATGGCAAGGAACGCCAGAACAATGGAAATTATTGAAAAAAATAATGCGAATATTAACGGCTTTAGTAATTCCTTTGGGTGTTTTGATTTGTACTATTACAGCGTGGTTGTTTGCTACAACACTTAGAGCAGAATGGGACAGCACAAATTTTGGAGCCTATTTTGTTTCAAATGCCTTTCTATTGAGTGTAGCCGTAATGACTTTAGCAACCTTTATTTTTAGAAATGCATACAATTTAGAAAAATATTTAACCCCAATGCATTTCGATAAATTGGGTCAAGCTATGGTTTTAATGGCATTAATACATGGTTATTTTAATATCAACGAATATCTAATTCCTGCCTATAAAATGTCTGGATTGCATGCCAATACGCTTTTAAACTTATTTGTAGGCAAACAAGCTTTGTTTTATTGGTCAGTAGTGATTTTTGGTATTATTGTCCCTTTCTTGTTGCCTTTATTCCCTAAAATGCGTAAACCAATTCCGTTAACAATAATTTCAGTTATTGTATTAATCGCGGGCTGGTTCAGACTTTATCTAATTGTTATTCCAGGATTGCTTCAACCGTATCTTCCAATTCAAGACGTTCCTGCATCGTGGACACATTATTTCCCAAGTATTGTCGAAATGACCGTGGTTGCTGCAACATTTGCTGGTTTACTTTTGGTTGTGACTTTGTTCTCAAGATATTTCCCGATCATTTCTGTATGGGAAGTTGCCGAAGGCGAATTAGAAGGAAAAGAAGAAATATTTAACTATAAATAATTTAAAGATGAAAAAGTATAACTATTTCTTAGTAACTTGCTTAGTAATTTTGGTCTCCATAACAAATGCATTTGCTCAAGATAAAGAAGCAAAAATTACCTTAACCTTCGCTAAGGCCGACTCTCTATATGTTTGCAAGGCTTTGGTTACTTCAGAAGGTGTGCCAGTAGCTGAAGTTCCCGTTAATTTATCTGTAAAAAGATTGTTTAGCAATTTACCCATTGGCGATGCAGTAGCAACTGATTCTACTGGTGTTGCCACGTTTGAAGTTCCCCAAGATATTCCTTCTAAAAATGGGAAATTAACTATCTTTGCTACTATAGTTGACGACGAAAATTATATGAATGCAAAAGCAAGTGGCGAAGTAAATTGGGGCACAGTTGTTGTAAGTGATAACTCAAACGTAGACGAACGTTCTTTTTCCGCCGGAAGGGACAGAGCTCCTATCTATTTTATAATAGCTTCTCTTTTAATTATTGGTTTAATATGGGGAACTTTATTTTACGCAGTCTTACAAGTATTTAAATTAAAAAAATTAGGAATTGTAGAAGAAATTAAAAATTAAAAATAAAAACAATTATTAACATTAAAATTATGAAAAACATGAAAAAAATTCTTTTTGGCTTAGCTATTTTAGCAGCCTTTACGTTCACACAAACTACTAATGCACAAGAAAAACCTAAAGGAAAAGAATGGAAAGTGCCTGCTGCTGATGCTGGGAAAAAGAGCCCAAAAGTAGATGCTGCAGCTGGAAAAGACATTTGGGGAACCAATTGTAAATCTTGTCACGGTATCAAAGGTCTTGGAGATGGATCAAAAGCAGAAAAAATTGATATCTCTTGTGGTGATTTCTCATCAAAAGAATTTCAATCTAAATCGGATGGTTCATTGTTTTACTACACTAAAATTGGTAGAAAACCAATGCCTTCTTATAAAGAAAAATTGAGTGACAATGAAATTTGGCAAGTGGTTGCTTATATGAGAACATTTAAAAAATAGTTTGTAATTTATAATAGAATTAAGGGTTTGAATGATTCAAGCCCTTTTTTTTGTGCCAATAATTTAACAAACTCAATTTGCTTGCATCAACGCTATTACTTATAATTTTTATGGAAGAACCTCGGCTCTTCGAGTGCTTTAACAATAAGATCGCTTTACGATCGTAAATTGTAGGCGAGTAAATTAGTCAAAGTAATTTAAACAAAAAAATCCTGTTTGCTTAGCAAACAGGATTTATAATTGGTTGGACAAATTATTTTTTACTCCACTCTGCAATACTCTCTTTATTCATTTTTACATAGTCTTGGTTTTTTGCCATTTCCGCTGCTGCTAGAGCTATTTTAGCGGTTTCAATCGCTCCTTTTTTATCCCCTTGTTTGGCTTGAATCAATGATTTCAATCGGCTATAATAATAAGGCTTATCCTTACTCATATCCAAAGCTTTGTTTACATACGTCATCGCTTTTGCCAAATCACCGTTAGACTGAAATAAATATTGTGCCGAGGAAAAATAATCTCCGGAAGCAGGTCCAGCTAAAGCCTTATCAATACTTGCCATGGCTGTTTTTTGTGTTGGAACTTCAAATTTAAGCGCTACAATTGTGTTTTCCCAAGACAATTCCAAATGCGCAAAATTATTGTCTAAATTGTTGACTCCAATAGTGAAACTTTCCACAAATCGATTTAAATGTTCTGATTTAGCGGTGGTTTTCAAAGCAATTTTTGTTTCCTCCCAAGTTTCAGGATTTCCCCAATTATCAGTTGCAGTATAGAAAACTATTTCCCAATTATCTGCCCGTGGAGTGGTATATAAAGCATATTTTCCTTTTGGAAGTGTTTTTCCGTCAATAACTACATCGTCGCTAAAGGATATGGTCGTGTTTTCATTAGCACCCGTTCTCCATAATTTTCCAAAAGGTACTAAATTATTGAATACATCTCTGCCTTTGGCACTTGGTCTGGAATACACAATTTCCACAGTGGTCAAACCCACAACTTGTGTTAGAGTACACTTTGGGCTTGCTTGAGGCGTTTTTACCTGAGCCTCAATGGCGTAATTTGCAATCATTATCGCCAATACAACAATTATTTTTTTCATATTTGTAAATTTAGATTCGCTCAAAATTACAAATTCAAGGATTCAAAAATGTTAAATATTCCTTAATTTGAAATTAGAATTTCGAAATCAATTCGAAACTCAATTCGTCCAAATTGTTCACCACAACATCGGCCAGAGACAAATCTTGTAGTTTAGAGTTTGCGCTGTTGTAACCTACACAAAAAATTCCTGCTGCTTTTGCCGCGGTAATTCCATTGGTACTATCTTCTATCACAATGCAATTTTCTTTTGGCGCAATAGATAAACTGGCGGCATATTCAAATATTTCGGGATGTGGTTTCGAATTGGGAAAATCTTCTCCACTCACGATATGCGTGAAATATTGATACAAATTAAAGCGCTTAAAAACGCGATCAATTGTTACTTTTGCAGCCGATGAAGCCAGTATCAATTGCATTCCATTTCGGTGTAAATCTTGGATTAATTTTTCGACACCTTCTATTAAATACAAATCTTCTTTACTGTCGAAAGCATCATTAAAAAGCGTTCTCTTTCTTTGAATTAAATCTTCCACTTCACCATCAATCGGGAATAATTCTTTAAGTTTCTGGAACGTATTTCGGGTAGAATTCCCCATAAAGGAAGTAAACATGTCTTTGGAAACAGCAATGTTTAACTCGGCAAAGTGTTGAAAATAAGCATAACTATGAACGGGTTCCGTGTCGACGATTACGCCATCCATATCGAAAATTACAGTCTTTATCATTTCTTAAGGTAAGAGGGGTTTTGGTAATAGATTTTGGATTCTTGGTTTGATTTGCGTTAGATAGTCTTTGTCCTAATTTTTAATCCAATTTTCCATCAAAATACATGGTCCATTTTCCTTGAACTTTCATCACTTGCTCGATAACTTCGCGAACGGCACCTTTTCCCCCTTTTTTGTGTGAAATATATCTGGAAATTGTTTTAATTTCAGGACTCGCATCTTGCGGACAAGTAGGCAAGCCAACGAGTTTCATCACGTGGTAATCCGGAATATCATCACCCATATATAACACTTGTTCTGGTTTAATATTGTAAAGTTCAATATATTCTTTATACGTTTCCACTTTGTCAGGACTACCCAGATGAATGTCGGTTATGCCCAAATTTCTCAAGCGCACGCGAACACCTTCGTTGCTTCCTCCCGAAATAATGCAAATATGATAACCGCTTTCAACCGCCGCTTTCATTGCATAACCATCCCGGATATTCATTGTTCTGAGAATTTCGCCTTCATTGGTGACAAAAACCGAACTGTCTGTGAGAACGCCATCGACATCGAAAACAAATGTGGTGATTTCGTTCATTATTTCTTTATAACTCTTTGCCATTATTTTGTATAGATTGTGTTAGTATTTTATAAATTGTTGCGTGATTTTCATTGGATAAAAAATCCAAATGAGCTTCAATAGTTTTTGTATCGTTGCGTTTTGCGGGACCGGTTTGTGCTTCATTTGGCGAAAGCGTCATCACTTTGTTTACGGTTTCCAAAATTAAGGGTTTTAAGATTTCAAAAGGAACTTTATTTTCTTCACAGATTTCGCTGCCAATGCGGTACATTTCATTAACGAAATTATTGACAAAAACCGCCGAAATATGCAATGCTTTTCGTTGTTTTTCGTTGCTTTTGAAAGTATTATTGGAAATGGATTGTGCCACTTTTTCCAATAATTCAAAATCCGCGTCCTTTTCACTTTCTAAACATATTGGAATTGGACGGAAATCAACGGCTTTGTTTTTGGTAAAAGTTTGCAAGGGATAAAATATGCCTCTTCTGTTTTTTTTGTCCAACGATTGCATTGGAATACTTCCTGAAGTGTGCACCACGAGGCGATTTTTGAAAGGCAATTGCGAAGAGACTTCTGCAATGGAATCATCAGAAACAGCAATTATGTATACATCAGCTTCAACTAAATCATTGAAATTATCCGTGATTTTGCTCGAATCGAGTAAGGGAATGATGATTTCTATTCGCCTAGAAAATACCTGTAATACTTCGATTTCTTTGCTTTTGGCGAAAGCCTGAATCAAATGCTGCGCCACATTTCCAGAACCAATAATTACGACTTTAATCATTTGGCAAAATTAATGAAAAAAAATAAAAGACGAGACACAGAATGCCAATTTGATTTTTAAATAAAAACCTGTCAAATATCATTTTTATACCACTATCAATGCCTTAAATTTGGATTAAATTAACAATTGGTCAAAGTCGGAATTCAACATTTTTCTGTACTTTTGACAAAACTTTTAAAAACCGTAAATTCTTACAGATGAATAATAAATTAACTTCCATTTTATTTTCCACCCGATTAATGGCCATACTTTTTATGACTTTTGCAATTGCAATGGCTGCGGGAACTTTTATAGAAAGCAAGTACAATACAGATACTGCTCGAATATGGGTTTATAATGCCTGGTGGTTTGAAGGTATTATGTTGGTTTTTATGATCAACTTCATGGGAAATATTAAGCGGTATAATTTATTGAGAAAAGAAAAATGGGCTACGTTAATGTTGCATTTATCTTTTGTTTTAATCATCGCAGGCGCTTTTATCACCCGGTATATTAGTTATGAAGGAATGATGCCCATTCGCGAAGGCAATACGGAGAATATTTTTTATTCGGATAAAATGTACCTCACGGTTTTTGTCGACGGAGACTATCAAGGTGGTATGAAACGGAGAGTTTTCGAAAAAGCATTGTTACTTTCACCCGTTACCAATAATAATTTTTCTATTTCGAATAAATTTGGTGATACCAATTTTGAAGTAGAATACGAAAACTTCATTATGGGTGCCAAAGAAATGATCAAACCTGACCCAAAAGGGAGTTTGTATTTTAAACTTGTTGAAGCTGGCGATGCTGGTCGTGAAGAACATTTTTTAAAAGAAGGCGAAGTTCAGAATATTCATAACACGCTTTTTGCCCTGAATAAATTTACTGCAGGTGCTATAAATATTACCCTAAACGACAGTACGTCTACTATTCAAACACCATTTGAAGGACAATACATGCGAATGGCTGACAAATTGGAAGGCAAAGTATCAAAAGATGTTGTACAACCTTTAATGATGCGTTCTTTATACACCATTGGTGATATTAGAATTGTGTTTCCCGAACCCGCTACCAAAGGAATTATTGCCTACGAGTCTAAAAATGATTTTAAAACAAAAGAACACGAAGATGCTTTAGTATTGAAACTTTCTGCCGAAGGACAAGAAAAAACAGTGACTTTAATAGGAACCAAAGGAAGAACAGGAGAGCCAAAAACAGTTAAAATCGGAAAATTAGATTATACTTTGTTTTATGGAAATAAAGTATACACCTTACCTTTTAGTATCAAATTGAATGATTTTATAGCCCAAAAATACCCCGGAACCGAGAAAAGTTTTTCATCGTTTGAAAGTCAAGTAACCGTTCGAAATAAAACTGAAGTTTTTGATGCCCGAATTTATATGAATCATATTTTAGATTACGAAGGATATCGATTTTTTCAATCGTCGTTCGATCCAGATGAACAAGGAACAGTATTGTCCGTAAGCCACGATTATTGGGGAACTATGATCACTTATCTTGGTTATTTTATGTTGTTTTTTGGATTGATGGCCATTATGTTTACCAAACATTCTCGCTTTGCCGATTTAAAACGAAAACTGGAAGTAGTGAAAACAAAAAAAGCAAATTTGCTTACAATTTTAGTTTTATTATTGAGTTTTGGTGGTTTTGCCCAAAATCATAATGCTCAGTTTCTCAGCCCAAAACAATTGGATTCGATTATTGAAAAACGAAAAGTTCCTGAAGTACAAGCCGCTAAATTCGGAAGATTAATTGTTCAGGATGCAGGTGGTCGAATGAAACCTATAAATACTTTTTCGTCCGAATTATTGCGAAAAGTAAGTCATAAAGACACGTATAACGAAATGAATTCCGATCAAGTGTTTTTGTCAATGACGCAAGGTGGTAATATTTGGGTTCAAGTTCCACTGATTTACATCAAAGCAGGAAACGACAGTATTCGCAAGATTATTGGCATTGATGCCGATAAAAAGTACGCTTCCTTTATTGACTTTTTTGACAAAACAGGCACATATAAATTATCGCCTTATTTAGATGCAGCTTATAAAAATGCCAACCCAAACCAATTCGAAAAGGATTTTATCGAAACCGATAAAAAAGTAAATTTGATGGAAGCGGCCTTAAGCGGAAGCATTCTGAAAATTTTCCCAATACCCAATGATGTCAATAACAAATGGGTCTCTTTTCCCGAATTGATAAACGCTGGTTTCAAAGGAATGGCGGCAACTTATACCCAAAACATTCTTCAATTGTATTTTAATGCTTTAGAAAAAGCTTCGGTTACTAAAGATTACAAACAAGCGGATCAATTATTAGAAAGCATCAACGGTTTCCAGAAAAAATATGGTGCCAAAGTGATGCCAAGCGAACAAAAAATCACTTCAGAAATACTTTACAATCAATATGATGTGTTCCAAAAGTTGCCTTATTGGTATATGTATGCCGCAATTTTGATGCTCCTTTTTACCATTCTAAAAATATTCAAAGAAAGAAAATCATTGGATTCCTTAATCAATATAATGCACGTTATCATTGTATTACTTTTTGCTTTGCACACAGTAGCATTAGTAGCGCGTTGGTATATTTCAGGTCACGCTCCTTGGAGTAACGCTTACGAATCCATAATCTATGTGGCTTGGGCTACGATGTTTTTCGGATTGGCTTTTGATAAAAAATCGAAATTGACGGTTGCTTCATCTGCCTTTGTAGCAGCCATGATTTTGACAGCCGCTTATATGAACTGGATTGATCCAGAAATTGGCAACTTACAACCCGTTCTGAATTCCTATTGGTTAATGATTCACGTGGCCATTATTGTGGCAAGTTACGGGCCATTTGCATTGGGAATGATTTTAGGAGTAGTTTCCTTACTACTGATTTTGTTTACCAATGAAAAAAACCGAGAGAAAATGAAATTGAATATCAAGGAAATAACCTATATAAACGAAATGGCGTTAACGATTGGTTTGATAATGCTAACCATTGGAAACTTCCTTGGAGGACAATGGGCCAACGAAAGTTGGGGCCGTTACTGGGGATGGGATCCAAAAGAAACGTGGGCCTTGATTAGTATTATGGTGTATGCTTTCGTGATTCACTCCCGTTATGTTCCTGCTTTGAGAGGCAAATGGGTTTTTAACCTAATGAGTATTTTTGCTTTCGTGTCCATTTTGTTTACCTATTTTGGTGTAAATTTCCACTTGGTAGGATTGCATTCTTATGCTAGTGGCGAAGCGCATTCATTAGCTTGGATATGGGAATCATTAGCAACGATCACCTTATTGGGTGCCATCACGTATCCAAAATACAGAAAATATTACAAGAAGAATTCTAATAAGTAAGTCGAAAGTTTTAAAGTCGTACAGTCAAAAGGCTCAAATAAAAGGTACTAAAATCAATATATTATATGATTTTGTGACATTTTAAAATACAACATTATATTGTTTTCATAACTTAAATAGGATTTCATCCAATAAAAAAACTTCCAAATCTGTATAGACTGGAAGCTTTTTTGTTTAAAATAATGTCGACTTATACTTTTCCTAAAGTGTATAATTGTTCCATTGTAGGCGATTGGCTTCCGCCAGCTGGTTCTAATGTAATTCCAAATGCTTCTGCGCCACTTGTTTTTTCTACAGCAAAAATCTTTTCTTTATTAGCCGTAAAATTTGATAGTAAACCAATACTGGTTGGCGTTAATTGCGGCTGTAATTTTAAAGACCAAATTTGATACACCATTCCTTTAGGAGGTTCTGGCAAACCGCTTGCATCTACAAAAACAACTTCGGTCTCTTTATTCCAATAGATTTTGGCAGACGATTTTGGAGAAACAGCTTGACCTCCTAGATTGATTACCGTGTTTTTTGTATCACGAACCACGGTCAAAGCAGTTAATGTTTTTTCGTTTTTAAGTTTTAAATTAATTACATTTTTTTGCAAAATTGTTTTTTCTTTTTCAGCATTTACGACCAAGTTATGGGTTTCAGATAATTGCAAATATTGATAGCCAATTCCAACAAAAAGCAGTAAAGAAGCTGCCCAGCCTATATATTGGTAGTTATTGTTTTTCGGTTTCATCTGAATCACACCGGAATGTTTCATTTCGAGTTTGGCTTTTATTTTTTCAAAATTGGCCACCGAATGAAAAGGTGAAAAGCTAGAAGATAAAGCAACAATCCCTTTTTCAATTGCAAGGATTTCATCGTTTATTTCGGGATGTTTTTTAGACATAGTATTCACTTCTATGTTTTCGGTGTTACTAAGTAAACCGTACACATAAAGTTCTAATACACCTGATTCTATGTATTCTTTTGTATCCATTATAATTTCAAATAAAGTCTTAAATCGTTAATGCAATTTCTGTTTTGTGTCTTTACAGTTCCAAGTGGAATTGCCAATTCGTCTGAAGCTTCCTGTTGTGTATATCCTTTAAAGAAAAGTAAATCTATAATTTGGATACATTTTGGTTTGAGCTTTTTGACAAATTCTTGAATTCCAATACTATCAATTTTGTTAACCAGTTTGTTACTGTCGTCTAATAGATGTACGAAATTATCTGAAGAAAGGTTTTTTTGACTGTCATTAAAATTTTTAGACCTCAATTTGTCAATAGAAGTATTTCGGGCGATATTGAGAATCCAAGTATAGAATCGGCCTTTACTTTCGTTATAAGAATCGATATTTTTCCAGATTTTGATGAATACTTCTTGGAGTACATCTTCGGATTCTTCTCTGTTTTTTACCAACACATTAATTACCGCGAATAAACTTTTAGAATACATATCATAGAGGTATGTAAACGCTTTTTCGTCTTTCTGGTGAATTAAAACCAACAATGCATCTTGTGTCATATTATTTTATTTGGTATTACAAACTTATACAATTCCATTTAATAAATTACAAATTATATTGGGTGGTACTACAATTTTATTCTTTTTTTTAAAAAATTGTGATTTTATTTTGTTTTTAAAACATTGTAAATCAACAATTTAAAAAATATTTTAATTTTTATTCACTTTTTTAAAACCAAAAGCCATCCAATACCGTAAATGCTATTATAACTTTTAAATTATAACAAAATGAAAAAAACAAAATTGATTTTAGGACTATCACTAGCGGTGATTTCAGGCTTTTTAGTAGCAGCGGATCACATAGATGCTCCGGGAACTTCAAGCGGTGATGCAGGGGACATTACAGATGTGTATGCTTTTCAAGGTCAAGACACCAATAATTTGGTTTTTGCGGTAAACACACAAGGGCTTTTGAGTCCAAATGCAACTGCGGCTGCAACATTTAAAGAAAATGTAATGGTAGAAATTAACATCGACAACACGGGAGACAAAGTGGAAGATTTAGTAATTCAAGCCATTAAAAGAGGGGACAAAATGTACTTCTTTGGACCTTATGCTCCAGGAGCAACTGGACTTTCAAGCACAATAAAAGCAAATGCAGCTTCAGGAGAAGTAGCAATTTCAACTTATGGTGCTATGCCTGTTACAGCTACTCAAAACGGAATGAAGTTTTTTGCAGGGCCAAGAGACGATCCATTCTTCTTTGACTTGGGACAATTCAAATCCATTCTTGCAGGAACAGCGACAGGTTTTAAAAATCCAGGAACAGATACTTTTGCAGGAACCAATGTACTTTCGATAGTTATTGAAGTTCCAAAAACAATGTTAGGCACAGCAAGTACATTAAATGTTTGGGCTGAAACTAAGAAAAAACAATAATTAATTTACAACTCTTTTAAAATATTGACTTATGAAAACAAATAAATTCAAAATTATAACTGTTGCATTAGTAGTCGCTTTGATATCAGTAAACTGCGATAACAATGACAATACTAATGGTGGTGCGCAAAGTATCGATTTTTCAGGAACTTATGTGCAACAAGATCAAATGGCTAGACCAGCAATTAACACGGTTTTTATTGCAGCGGGTCAACCAAAAGACGATTTTAATGCAGCTATTCCTTCTGCAATGGGAGCCAAATATCAACCTATTTTTCAATCCAGATTGATGGCTTTAAATTCAGGATATACTAAAAATGCTTTAGGACAAGACGCGGCAACATTTACAGGACTTTTGTCTACCGATGTATTGAATGTTTCTAAAACTACCAAAACTACTTTCTTTGATGGAACTAATGTTTTGACCGGAAGAGCATTAGCTGATGATGTTATTGATGTGGAGTTATTATTGATTTTTGGTGGACCAATGGGTACTTCAAATGCAGCACTTACTTCTGATCATGTTAATGCAAATGACAAGCCATTTACAGCAACTTTCCCATACTTAGCAACTGCTTGGTAATATTTTCATAAAAAACAGAGTAGGTTTTGGACTGCCTACTCTGTTTTTATTTTTTCAAAACAAACAAACAAAATTAGATTATGAAAACTTTAAAAACACTACCGTTATTGGTTTTTGCTATTCTAACAATTAGCAGTTGTACCAATAAACCGTCACAAATTACCAAAACCTCAGATTACGAAAAATACCTGAATGTAAAAGAGAATAAATCTATTGATTTTGCCAATAAAGAAATCAGTTTTTGGCAAACAAAAATTGATGCAGCACCCAATCAAAAGATGTATTTAGGGATGTTAGCGGCCAATTATGGAACTCTTTTTCAATATACGGGAGACATCAAAGATTTGTACAAATCAGAAGAATTATTGACACAATACAATCAAGCCTACAACTATTCTCGGGTATCGACCATTCGATCATTGGCACGGAATTATATTTCCCAACATCGTTTTAAAGAAGCGTTAACTCTTGCTAATAAAGCACTTGCTATTGGTGAAGCCCGAAAAGAAACTCAAAAATTATTGTTTGATGTTCAAATGGAAGTGGGTAATTATCCAGAAGCTTTGAAAAACCTGAATGCAATTCGCCAGCCAAAAGAGTATGATTATTTAATTCGATTGGCAAAGTGGAATGATCATATAGGCGATTTGAAAACGGCAATTATGTTAATGGAAAAGGCAAGAGACATAGCCATTGAAGACGATAATAAGGCTTTGAAAATATGGTCTTATTCTAATTTAGGGGATTTTTATGGACACGCGGGAAGAATACAAGAATCGTATGATAGTTATTTAAAAACGCTCGAAATAGATCCCAATTATTCGTATGCCC
>JAAFGY010000078.1 GCA_010365135.1 Flavobacterium sp. | reverse complement strand
GTTTAAGTGCAGTATATGATTATGCACAAAACGGAGTAGAATTAAAAAAGAACATACGCGAATATTGGTGGAAAGCAATGGTTCAAATGAACGACAACATTGTGGGTCTCGACGCGGCAATATTGATGCATCCAACAACTTGGAAAGCTTCAGGTCACGTTGACGCTTTCAACGATCCATTGATTGACAACAAAGATTCCAAAAAAAGATATAGAGCCGACGTTTTGATAGAAGATTATGCCGAAAAGCTAAATCTGAAAGCAAAAAAAGAAATCGAAAAGGCAAAAGCTCGTTTTGGAGAAGCTTTTAACGAGCAGGAATTCATTACAACCAATCCAAGAGTTGTAGAATATTTGGCTAAAGAAAGAGAAATTCTCGAAAGAATGGGACGTTCTTTAGGAAATGGAGATTTAGAAGATGTTAAAGCATTAATCGAAGAATTGGAAATTGCTTGTCCGGATTCAGGTTCTAGAAATTGGACTGAAGTGCGTCAATTCAACTTGATGTTTGGTACCAAATTAGGCGCTTCGGCTGATACAGCAATGGATTTGTATTTGCGACCAGAAACCGCGCAAGGTATTTTTGTGAATTTTTTGAATGTTCAAAAATCAGGACGAATGAAAGTTCCTTTTGGGATTGCACAAACCGGAAAAGCGTTTCGAAACGAAATTGTTGCCAGACAATTTATTTTCCGTATGCGCGAATTCGAACAAATGGAAATGCAATTTTTTGTAAAACCAGGAACGGAAATGCAATGGTACGAACATTGGAAAACAGCTCGTTTAAACTGGCATTTATCGCTTGGGTTGGGAAAAGAAAATTACCGTTTTCACGATCACGAAAAATTAGCGCATTATGCTAATGCAGCCGCCGATATTGAGTTTAATTTTCCTTTTGGTTTCAAAGAATTGGAAGGAATTCACTCTCGAACTGATTTCGATTTGAAAGCACACGAACAGTTTTCAGGTAGAAAATTACAATATTTTGATGCCGAATTGAATCAAAATTATGTTCCGTATGTGGTGGAAACTTCGGTTGGTTTAGACAGAATGTTCTTGGCTGTTTTTGCCACTTCGTTAAAAGAAGAAACTTTAGAAGATGGTTCAACAAGAACAGTTTTGAAATTGCCTTCGGTTTTAGCACCAACAAAAGCAGCCGTTTTACCATTGGTCAAAAAAGATGGATTGCCAGAAATCGCACACCAAATTATTGATGATTTGCGTTGGGATTTCAATGTGTCTTATGATGAAAAAGATGCTGTAGGTCGTCGTTATAGAAGACAAGATGCATTGGGAACTCCTTTTTGTATTACTGTTGACCATCAAACTATCGAAGACCAAACGGTAACGATACGTCATAGAGATACGATGAAACAAGATCGTGTAGCAATTGCTGATTTGAAATCAATTATCGAAAATGAAGTTTCGATGAAAAATTGGTTGATGAAAATGTAGTTAAAACGAAATTATTATTTTTTATTTAATTCATTATAAGAGGTTTCTCGACTTTGAGAAGCCTCTTTTTTTTGTACTTTATCGGATTTATTTGCCTTTCATCTCAATGTGTTAACATTTGTTAATAAAATATTAACAACTTCAATAAAAAATGAGGTAAATGTTTATTTTTAGCTTGTTAAATAGGGTTTTTTTGATAAAAAAGAAAGATTTATTTAATTAGTTTCCCCAAAACTACTATAATTGCTTAATATTTTAAAGTATTTACTTTGAACGTCTAATGTTATGCCTAACAAATTAGGACAAAACATTGATGAATTTCCCGTACATTATTATTGATGATAATCAAGAAAGTGTTTTGAAAACCCAAGCCCTAGCAGACGGTTTTTCGGAGCTTGTTTTTGTGGCTTCGGCAAACAACTATGCGGATGGTTTAAATTTAATTCTCGAACATACTCCAAAATTAATTTTTCTCGAAATAGACCCAGCGGATAAAACGAGTAATTTGTCGCTGGGACTTATCAATGAGTTGTATCGGTATTTGAAAGTAGTTCCTAAAATTATTGTTACCACTTCTACCAAAGATTTAGCTTTCGATGCCATTCAATATGAGGTAGCTGATTATTTGATTAAGCCAATGCAACGTATGGATTTGGTGAAATCACTTCTTAAATTAAAAAAATCGACTGGCGAAGACGAAGTTTATTTAGTTCAAAACCAAGTTCAAAATAATGTGCCAAAACTATTGGTGGAACCAGCGCCCGCTGCAACTGCCGAAGCAAGGATTCCTATTGTTGAGCAACCCCTTACATTATGTATAAAATCATACGGAGATTATAGATATATTGACGCCAGAGATATTTGTTATTTCCAAGCCGATAATAATTCGACCGATATTCATCTAAAAAATGGCGAAATGGTTACTGCTTTCAAAACATTGAAGCATTTTGAAGGCGTTTTGTCTCCGCCGTTTGCAAGAATTCATAACAGTTATATTGTAAACCGCAATTATATTTCTAGAATTCACACCGGAAATGCAGTGTGTTATATTAAAAACACAACAACAAAAATCCCATTTTCTAAATCTTATAAGGAAAATGTAGATACTATTATCGCAGATTTTGCCAATGGCAATTATTTAGAGATCTAAGAAATATCCATCTACCATAATTTGATAGTCATTCACTATCAAACGAGGCTATTCTACCAAAACCCACCAATTTTACTACAAAAATCAAGAAAGACACAGTAGTTTTACACCGTGATAAAGTGCTAATCACTACTCACAAAACTAACGTAAACTCAAATTTAAATAAATAAAACCTAAAAATTATGAAAAAATCAATTTTAGCAATCGGATTATTATCACTAGTAATGGTATTGACTTCGTTCACTACGCCTCAAGCTACAAGTAAAGCAGTAACAACAAATACTTCAGTAGAAGCAGCTGGTTCTGGAGCAGCAGGTGGAAATGTGAGACTCGATGCAGCTGGTTCTGGAGCAGCAGGAGGAAATGTTAGACTGGATGCGGCAGGTTCTGGAGCAGCAGGAGGAAATGTAAGATTAGATGCAGCAGGTTCTGGAGCAGCAGGAGGAAATGTGAGACTGGATTGATTCTGATGAGTCTGAATAAGACTTAATTCAATAAATATACTTAGGCTATCAATTTTTTGATAGCCTTTTTTTATGTCAATAGTTTTATTTTAGTATTTTTGGTAAAATTCAAAAGAACTATTGAGAAAAATATTCTACATATTGTTGATGCTGATTGCTTTTTTTAGTTGTACTAAAAAGAATTCACAAAATCAAACTGTTGCTTATCAAGAAGATAGTCTTACTGTTTATCTCTCTAAAGCGAATGATTTTAACTCCACCTCAGGAAAAAGAAAACTTTATATTCAAAAAGCATTTGCTATTATTGAAAATCAGCCCAATGATTCACTACAAAGGGTCAATTTATTTAGAGTCGCCAATCGCTATTATAATTTGAACGATTGGGAAAAATACCAAGAAATAGCAAAGATTGTTTTAGAAAAATCAGTAGCAAGTAAGGACACTGTTAGTATTGCCAAAGCTTATTCGTATTCAGGGGATTATTATGGATCTCAAGGAGTATCAGATAGCGCGTTTTTATATTATTTTAAAGCTGAAAAAATATATCTCCAACGAAATGATAATTTGGAATTGGCCAAAATTCGATTGAGTAAAGCGTTGTTACAGCAAAAAGAAAGCGATAATTCTGGAAGTGAAATTTCAGCGCTAAAAGCCTTGAGAGTGTTGAAAGGAGAAAAAGCAAGTGACATTGTTTATGAATTATATAATCTTCTAGGGCTAGTATATAGTGAACTTGGAGAATATGACAAATCCATAGAGTTTCATAATAAGGCTTTAATAATTTTAGATAAAGAGCCAACTCCAGTTGAATTTCAGTCGAGAGCTACTTCAATGAATAATCTAGGGTTGGTTTATCAAAATTTGAATAATCATAGTCAAGCAATTCTTTACTTTCAAAAAGGGTTGGAGCAAAAAAAAGACTTAATTTTATATAAACCAGTAGTTTACGCAATGTTGCTGGACAATTTGGGCTATTCTCGATTCAAATTAAATATAAATAAAGGACTTCCTGAATTGTTTTATGAATCACTTAAAAAAAGAGATAGTTTGCAACTAACCATTGGAGTCATAATTAGCAAGCTCCGTCTGTCAGAATATTTTGCCTTTAAAAATGATACTATTAAGGCATTACAGTATTCCAATGAAGCATTGGCAACAGCTAAAACATCTAAAAACGCCAGAAATCTTTTATTACCCCTCAAGCAACTGGCTATTATCGAACCCCAAAACGCATCCCTTTACAACAAAGAATACATTCACATCAATGACAGTTTGCAAAAAGCAGACCGCAATATTGCTGATAAATTTACCCGTATCGAATATGAAACAGATGAAATCAAACAAGAAAACACCGATTTAACCACACAGAATAGAAATTTGGTTTACATCTTTGGGTCTATTTTAATTTTGGGGATGTTTTTGTATATTATTAAAGCGCAAAAAGCTAAAAATAGAGAGTTGTTGTTCAAACAAGAGCAACAAAAAGCCAATGAGGAAATCTATAATTTAATGATCTCGCAACAAAGTAGTGTGGAAACCATTAGAATAAAAGAAAAGAAACGAGTTGCTCAAGAATTGCATGATGGGGTTTTGGGAAGGATGTTTGGCGTGCGAATGAACCTAGACAGTTTGAACAAAATTAATGATGAACATGCCTCTCAACAAAGAAATGGCTACTTATCCGAATTGAAAAATATTGAACAGGATATTCGTGAAATTTCACATGATTTAAATAGGGAAAAATCCGAATTAATTAATAACTTCGTAGCCATTGTGGATAACTTATTTGAAGATCAAAAAAAGACTTTCAAATCTAAATTAGTCTCCTCTATTGATTCAAACATAAAATGGGAATCGATGAGTAATGCCATAAAAATCAATTTGTATCGTATTATTCAGGAATCGTTACAAAACATTAATAAATATGCCAATGCTGATTCTATTAAGGTAGAATTAAAAAAAGAAATAGACAATTTATTTTTGCAGATCAGTGATGATGGAATCGGATTTAATGTAAATAGGAAAAAAAAGGGAATTGGATTGCAAAATATGCATTCTAGAATTAATGAATGTAATGGAACATTTGAAATAAAATCAAAAAAAGGAGAAGGAACAATGATTATAGTTACAGTCCCTATTTAACGAAATAACAACCTACAAAAGATGACATCTGACGCAACGGAACAAGTAATAATAACTAAAAATAATATATTAATAGTAGACGACCACCCGTTTATCATTCAAGGTTATAAAAACGCCATCACAAGATATAACCCCAACCAATTTGAGTTTTTGATAACCGAAGCTAAAGATTGTGAATCGGGTTATAATATAATTACCAACCCTGAAACTTTGGCTTTCGATGTTGCTTTTTTAGATATTAGCATGCCATCTTATGACGAGAAAGGAATGTTTTCTGGTGAAGATTTAGCAAAATTGTTAAATGAATATATGCCCAACTGCAAAATTATTTTGCTCACCATGTACACAGAATTATTAAAAATCAGAACTATTATAGATACTATAAATCCTCTTGGATTGGTTATAAAAAACGATTTAACATTCGATGAGTTGCTTTTTGGTTTTGATAAAGTAATTAATAATGAAACGTATTATAGTCAATCTATTCAAAAAATGATAGCTCAGTCAGAGCAAGAAACAATAGAAATAGACCTTTTTGACAAGCAAATCCTTTTTCATATTTCAAAAGGAACCAAAACAAAAGATATTCCACAATACGTTCCAATTTCTTTAAATGCTATCGAAAAAAGAAAACTGAATCTAAAGAAAATATTAGATATAAAAGATGAAACCGATATTGAATTAGTCAGAGAAGCTAAAAATAGAGGTTTATTATTTTAAACTGAAATAGATTGAATAAAAAATGGCGCTCAATAAGCGCCATTTTTTGTATGTCTAAATCTATTCTTCACTCAGAGCATCCCAGCCACGCGCTTTCAACGGAATTTTTGTATTGGCACGCGTTACTAAATGGATTCCTTCGCTTTCTTGAGTCATATGACCAATAATGGTAAAGTTTGGATTTCCTTTTATTTTGTCAAAATCTTCCATTTTAATTGTGAAAAGCAATTCATAATCTTCGCCACCATTTATGGCTACAGTTGTTGCATCTAGATCAAATTCTTCACAAGTATTCATAAATTGCGGATCGAGCGGCAATTTGTCTTCATACAAATTACAACCCACTTTTGATTGTTTGCAAATGTGCATAATTTCAGAAGACAATCCATCCGAAATATCAATCATTGCTGTTGGTTTTATTTCTAATGCATGCAACAAAGTACGAATGTCTTTTCTGGCTTCCGGTTTTAATTGACGTTCAATCAAATATGTATACACATCCAAATCGGGTTGCGAATTGGGGTTTACCTGAAAAACTTGTTTCTCTCTTTCAAGCACTTGCAATCCCATATATGCTGCGCCAATATCACCCGTAACAACTAGTAAATCAGTTTGACCAGCGCCGTTTCTATACACAATTTCATCTGCCTCGGCTTCGCCAATAACGGTGATGCTGATAATCATTCCTTTTTGTGAGGAAGTCGTGTCGCCACCAATAACATCCAGTTTGTATTCATTCGCAGCAAGTGTAATTCCGTCAAATAATTCTTCTAAAGCTTCTAGCGGAAATCGGTTGGAAACTGCTATTGAAACCAAAATCTGCGTCGCTTTGGCATTCATAGCACAAATATCTGAAACATTAACTACGACAGCTTTATAACCCAAATGCCTTAAAGGCATATACCCCAAATCAAAATGAACACCTTCAACCAAAATGTCGGTAGAAACTAATACTTTGTTGTCTTTGAAATCTAAAACTGCAGCATCGTCGCCAATTCCTTTTAAAGTGGAAGCTTGGTTAATTTTAAAGTTTTTTGTGAGGTGGTCTATTAGTCCAAATTCGCCTAATTGAGCAATGCTGGTTCTGTGTGGGGATTTATCTTCGATCATAATTATAGTTAGGAACGAAGTATCTTCATTCGCTTGATTTAAGTTTAAATTTTTTGTAATGCAAAGGTACAAAGATTTTAAGCCGCAGATCGCACGGATCGGATTTTTATGAATCATTTGAAGTGAAGAAACCTGACAATTTTTACATCATCAGGTTTCTTCTATTATCTATTCGTCTATTATCTTTTATCTAAAAAAGTCTAATCATTCAATTTCAAAACAGCCATAAACGCTTCTTGAGGAATCTCTACATTCCCTACCAATCGCATTCGTTTTTTACCTTTTTTCTGTTTTTCTAATAATTTACGTTTACGCGAAATATCACCACCATAACATTTGGCAGTAACGTCTTTACGCAAGGCTTTTATCGTTTCACGGGCAATGATTTTTGCGCCTATTGCGGCTTGAATTGGAATATCAAATTGTTGTCGTGGAATTAATTCTCTCAATTTCTCACACATTTTTTTACCAATATTGTAAGCATTACTTTCATGAATTAATGCCGAAAGTGCATCCACAGATTGGGAATTTAGCAAAACATCTAGCTTAACCAATTTGGAAGTGCGCATCCCAATTGGCGAATAATCAAACGATGCATATCCTTTGGAAACTGTTTTCAATCGGTCGTAAAAATCAAAGACGATTTCGGCCAATGGCATATCAAAATTTAATTCTACTCTTTCTGTCGTCAAATAGGTTTGATTGGTTATCACGCCCCGTTTTTCGATACATAAACTCATTACATTGCCCACAAAATCAGCTTTGGTAATAATTGTTGCTTTAATAAAAGGCTCTTCCACTCTTTCTAAACGTGATGGTTCTGGCAAATCTGATGGATTATTGACCACAAAAGGTGTTTCCGGATCTTTTCTAGTATAAGCCAAATAAGAAACGTTGGGAACGGTGGTAATCACGGTCATATCGAACTCGCGTTCTAATCGTTCTTGGATGATTTCCATATGCAACATTCCCAAAAATCCGCAACGGAAACCAAAACCTAAAGCTGCCGAACTTTCGGGTAAAAATACTAACGAAGCATCGTTCAATTGTAGTTTTTCCATCGAGTTTCTCAATTCTTCATAATCTTCAGTGTCTACGGGATAAATCCCTGCAAAAACCATTGGTTTCACATCTTCGAAACCTTTAATCATATTGGTAGTTGGCGTTTTTGCATCGGTAAGCGTGTCGCCCACTTTTACTTCTTTTGCCTCTTTAATTCCCGAAATCAAATAACCAACATCGCCCGCAGAAATTACTTGTTTCGGAACTTGGTTTAGTTTTAATGTACCAATTTCGTCTGCAAAATATTCATTTCCAGTAGCCATAAATTTAATTTTCTGGCCTTTTTTTATTTGTCCATTTTTCACTCGAAAAATAACTTCAATTCCACGAAACGGATTATAATGAGAGTCAAAAATTAACGCTTGCAAGGGTTCGTCAATATTTCCTTTTGGAGGAGGAATCCTTTCGATAATAGCCGCTAAAATATTTTCGACACCCAAACCCGTTTTGCCAGAAGCGTGTATAATTTCATCCAGTTTGCAACCTAATAAATCTACAATATCGTCACTAACTTCCTCTGGATTCGCGCTTGGTAAATCTACTTTATTTAAAATTGGAATAATTTCTAAGTCGTTTTCCAAGGCCAAATATAAATTGGAAATCGTTTGTGCTTGAATACTTTGCGCTGCATCTACAATCAAAAGTGCTCCTTCACAAGCTGCAATCGAGCGAGAAACCTCATACGAAAAATCCACGTGTCCCGGAGTATCAATCAAATTCAGGATATATTCTTCTCCTTTATAAGTATATTCCATTTGGATGGCGTGACTTTTTATAGTAATCCCACGTTCGCGTTCTAAGTCCATATTGTCGAGCAATTGTGCTTTTTCTTCCCGCGCTGTAACTGTATTTGTTGCGCCAAGAAGCCTGTCGGCAAGGGTACTTTTTCCGTGATCAATGTGTGCAATAATGCAAAAATTTCGTATATGTTTCATTCTTCGTGTATGTCAATTTTTCGAAAAAAATGCAGTAGCATTTTAGAGTGCAAATATAAGTTAAAGTTTTAAACTAAAATGGTATTTGATTTTCATTAAGTTTTGAGTGTTAATTAATTAAAAATTTCAAAATTCTATCTTAAAATGTGGCTAACTTTGTTGATTAAAAATTTAAAAAAATCTCCCTTTGGACTACGACAAACTGAAAGATAAACTAGAAATTCTTGCTGACGCCGCCAAATATGACGTGTCTTGTTCTTCAAGTGGAGGAAATCGCAAGAACAACAATAAAGGTCTTGGCGATTCGTCGGCTTCTGGAATTTGTCACACTTATACTGAAGATGGGCGATGTGTTTCTTTGCTAAAAATTCTGTTGACCAATTTCTGCATTTATGATTGTGCCTATTGCGTTACAAGGAAAAGTAACGACATTGAGCGCGCTGCTTTTACAGTGGAAGAAGTGGTAGAATTGACCATAAATTTTTACAGAAGAAATTATATTGAAGGATTATTTTTAAGTTCTGGAATTTTCAAAAACGCCGATTATACTATGGAACGTTTGGTTCGCGTGGCCAAAAAATTACGTTTGGAACATAAATTCAACGGATATATTCATCTAAAAAGTATTCCCGGCGCGTCCGATGAATTAATGCGAGAAGCCGGATTATATGCTGATAGATTGAGTATGAATTTAGAAATTCCAACAGAATCGGGATTGAAATTATTGGCGCCAGACAAAAATCATCAGGATATGATTAAACCCATGCGGTTTGTAAAAAATGAGCTGATTCAGTACAAAGAAGAAAAGAAGAAATACAAAAGCACTCCAAAATTTGCTCCTGCCGGACAAAGTACGCAAGTGATTGTGGGTGCAGCACAGGAAAATGATTTTCAGATTATTCAGGTTGCGGATCATTTCTACAATAATTTTAATATGAAGCGCGTCTATTATTCTGGTTATGTGCCGATTTCCAATGATACGCGATTGCCTGCAATTGGTACTCAAGTTCCGTTGATTCGTGAAAACAGATTGTATCAAGCCGATTGGCTAATGCGTTTTTACGGATTTAAAGCCAATGAAATTTTGGAGAAAGACAATCCGTTTCTCGATTTAGAAGTCGATCCAAAGTTGGGTTGGGCGCTACGAAACATCACGCAATTTCCGGTAATTATTCAAAATGCACCTTTAGAAATGATTCTTCGTGTTCCAGGAATCGGAGTGAAATCTGCATATAAAATAATTCACGCCCGAAAATTCCAAAATCTGACAATGGAACATCTCAAAAAAATTGGAATTTCGGTGAATCGAGCTAGATATTTTATTTCTGTAAGTAATGAAAATACACATTTAAAATTTCTCAACGCCTTGAATTTAAAGGAAATTATTCTGACGGATATGAAATCCAAATTTGAAAAACCGTTTGATAACCAATTATCGCTACTCAATGACATTACTTTCTTACGATAGTACTTTTGAAGGTTTTTTGACAGCGATTTTTGAAATCTATGAATTCAAATATCTGAATCCGAAAATTATAAAAAAAGACGATTTACAACAAAATCTGTTTGTCGATGCGATTGAAATTATTACGGACATTTCAAAATCAGATCGTGTTATAAATAAACTCAACACGCAATTAGAAAAGGATGGTGTTCGAAGTTTGATTTATGCCTTTCTATCCGAAAAACAAGGAATCGAAGACGTGCTCTTTAACGTCATCAATTATTCTGTAGAAAATCCGAAGGTGAATATTATGAAAGATTTTGCAAACGATGCTGTTTTGCAAATTTCTCAACTTACCAAAAATGTCGGTCGTGAAAAACATCGAATGGAAGCATTTATCCGATTCGAACAATTGAAAGACGGTATTTATTTTGCCAAAATTGAACCCGATTTTGATGTTTTGACCTTGATAATTCGACATTTCAAAAATCGCTACCAAGATCAAAAATGGCTCATTTATGACTTGCGCAGAAAGTACGGCGTGTATTATGATTTGAAAGACACTGAAATTGTATCGATGGATTTGGATATAAAATCCTTGGAGGACAAAAACAATCAAATTTTTTCGGAAACTGAACTCAATTATCAGAAATTGTGGTGGGAATATTTTGACCATACTAATATTAAAGAAAGAAAAAATACCAAGCTTCACGTAAAGCACGTTCCAAAACGCTATTGGAAATACCTTACTGAAAAGAAAATGTTTTAGACTTAAGAACATTTCCCTATTTTTGCAAAAAATTTCCCTTGATAAAAATTGGCAACATAGAACTTCCTGATTTTCCTTTACTTCTTGCTCCTATGGAAGATGTGAGCGATCCGCCATTTCGTAGATTGTGCAAACAACACGGAGCCGATTTAATGTATTCCGAATTTATTTCTTCCGAAGGATTAATTCGCGACGCTATCAAAAGCCGAATGAAATTGGATATTTTCGATTACGAAAGACCCGTTGGAATCCAGATTTTTGGAGGAGACGAAGAAGCTATGGCTTTGTCATCCAAAATTGTTTCGACCGTAAATCCAGATATAATTGATATTAATTTTGGTTGTCCTGTAAAGAAAGTCGTTTGCAAAGGTGCAGGCGCAGGAGTTTTGAAAGATGTCGATTTAATGATTCGCTTAACGCAAGCCGTTATCGACAGCACGCATTTGCCAGTTACTGTAAAAACTCGTTTGGGTTGGGACGATAATTCCATCAACATTGATGAGGTTGCCGAGCGTTTGCAAGATATTGGAGTGGCTGCTTTGAGCATTCACGCCAGAACTCGTGCCCAAATGTATAAAGGTCATTCGGATTGGTCACACATTGCCCGAGTAAAAAATAATCCTAGAATCACGATGCCCATTTTTGGAAACGGAGATATTGATTCTCCCGAAAAAGCATTAGAATATAAAAATAAATACGGTATCGACGGCATAATGATTGGTCGTTCAGCCATTGGTTATCCGTGGATTTTCGATGAAATAAAACATTACTTTAAAACGGGTGAACATTTAGCCAAACCAACTGTTGCGAATAGAGTTGAAGCGGTTCGAAACCATCTAACTTGGGCAATGGAATGGAAAGGACAACGACTTGGAATTGTGGAAACTCGTCCGCATTATTCTAATTATTTCAAAGGAATTCACTCTTTCAAAGAATACAGACAAAAGTTAGTTACCCTTGATACTCCCGAAGGTTTATTCAGTGTTTTGAACGAGATTGAAGAGGCCTATTCTGGATATGAGGTGGTGTGAAAACTCTTTAATTTCTTTGATTTTGTAAAATAAAAATTACTTTTGCAAAAAAAAGATAATGAAAAAATTTATACTTTTAGGTTTGGTTTTAATCAGTTTTTTATCAACAGCACAAGAGGCCGAAAAAGTATCTGTTGAGAAAAATTTAAATAGTGTGCAACTTGGCTTATTCAGTCTTAGTTATCAAAATGAAATCCGATTGGATCGAAAATTTACATTAAGGAGTGAGGCTGGTTTGTCAACAGGTAAGTCTACAATGAAATATCCTGATGGTCATTCCGAAAGTTCTTTTTTAATAGTGCCTTATATAAACATAGAGCCTCGTTGGTATTATAGTTTAGATCGACGTAATCGTTTGGAAAAAAATAATACAAACAACAGTTCTAATTATTTTTCATTGTTGACAACCTATGTTTTTACTCAAGCCACTTTAGTAAATTCAAAAAATTATAACGCAAATCCACTTATACAAATAATACCCGAATATGGTTTTCGCCGAAGTTTTAGGAAAAATTTTTTTTGGGATGCCTCGGTTGGTGTGGGTTACAGACATAATTTTTCGGATAAATTATATCAAAGTACTGTTGATGAAAACGAGACAGTTATTGATATTCAATATAAATTAGGTTATATCTTTTAGTCGTTTTAGTTTAATCCAACAGCTTTTTACTCACTCGACTACTCGCAATCAACGAAGCAATGAAGCCCAGCGTGATAATGGTTGCTAAAACAATCAACACATTTTCGATGGTAAAAACTACTGGATAAGCGAGCGTTGGGGTAATCATTACTAATTCATAATGCTGTTGTAGTAAAACCATTCCAATTCCTAAAGTCAAACCAATAATTCCTCCAAAAACACTCAATAATGTGCCTTGCAACAGGAATATTTTGCGCAAATCTTTGATTTCGGTTCCAAGATTTAACAATGTTTTTAGGTTTGCTTTTTTGTCGAGTATCATCATAATTAATGCGCCAATCAGGTTGAAAAGCGCAATAATAATCACCAAAGTAAATATTAAATAGACCGCAAGATTTTCGGTATTCAACATTTTATATAAGGATTCGTTGAGTTGAGCTCTGTTTTTGATGGTAATTTTATTATTGAAAATGGTTTGAAGTTTAGTAACAATGGCATTTTCATTGGTGCCAATTTTTTCTTTGAATTCAATTCCCGAAATTTGGTTGGGTTTGTATTCCAATAATTGTTGCGCCAAGCCTAAATCGGCAAAAACATATTTAGAATCATAATCTTCGCTTATGGCGTAAATTCCAACAGGTACAACGGCCACTTTATTAAAAGCTTCTTCAGGATTTTCGATAGCTCCTTTTCCTGGTTTTGGAACTAATACTTCTAATGAATTATTATAATCAAGCAATCCTATCGAAAATTTATCGGCAATTCCGTAACCAACCACCACTTCATAGGTATCCGGTTTTAGCCACTCTCCGTTGTAAAGCGTTTTTTTAATGGCGTTTACTTTGCTAAAATTAGAATCAACACCTTTCAAATAAGTAACTTGCTGTTTTCCGTTGTAAGTAAATAAAACGCGTTCTTCAATTATTTTGCTGTAAGAAGCAATACCGTCAATTTCCTTGATTTGTTTTTCTTGAATTGGCGAAACATCAAAAGATTTTCCTAATGTGCTACTTATTTTTAAATCAGGGTCAATATTATTGGAAAAGGAAAGACTGAAAACTTTCAATCCGCTAAAAACGGATAAAACCACGAATAAAGCCATTGCGCCAACAATGATTCCCATACTGGCGATGCGATTTATGATATTGATAGCGCTGTTTTTGCTGTTGCTAAAAATGTATCGTTTGGCTATATAAAGAGGGAAGTTCAATTTTATTGAAATCTACGTTTGTCTAAAAGATCACGGTTTTCAATAGGATTTTCTTTATTTGACAAAGCGTTGTCAATTTTTTCAATATAGTCCAATGAATCGTCTATGAAGAAAACTAAATTAGGAACTTTCCGCAGTTGCAAGCGAACTCTTTGCGACAAATCGTGTTTGATTAATTTAGAATTGGTTTTTATGGCCACTAAAGTTTCCTTGGCTTTTTCTTGAGGGAAAATGCTCAAATGCACCGTTGCTACTGATAAATCTGTTGTTACGATAACTTTGGATACGGAAATTATCAAATTTGAAACCCCGTTTTTTCTCACTTCACCTTGTAGAATATCCACCAAATCTTTTTGGATAACGCCACCTATTTTTTTCTGTCTATTTGTTTCCATTGTGCAAAAATACAATTTTTTTACAGCCACAAAGACGCAAAGCCACAAAGTTTAGATGTAAAGCTATGGAAATATTGATTTTGACTCTTTAATTTTATTTATATTTACATAAAATTCGCGTCTTTATGCCTTCGTCAAAATAATTAGAACAATGAAAAAGATAGAACATATAGGAATTGCCGTTGCTAATTTAGATGAATCTTTGATAATTTACGAGAAACTCTTTGGCGCGCCATCCTATAAACAGGAAGAAGTTGCCAGCGAAGGTGTGAAAACTGCATTTTTCAGTAGCGGTCCAAACAAAATCGAACTTTTAGAAGCCACAGATCCCGAAAGTCCTATTGCAAAATTTATCGCTAAAAAAGGAGAAGGATTGCATCATATTGCCTTTGAAGTTGAAGATATTGTCGCCGAAATTAACCGATTGAAAAATGTAGGGTTTATTGTTTTGAACGAAACTCCTAAAAAAGGTGCTGATAATAAATTAGTGGCTTTTTTGCATCCAAAAAACACTAATGGAGTTTTGATTGAATTGTGTCAGGAAATTCGATAAATTTATAAATGATTTAATATCGTGTAACGAATCTAGAAATCAGTGGGTTCTGTTTTTAGTGTTGGATTAAAGCGGTAAAATAAAAATCTATTTCAAAAATAGTTGCAACAAATATAAAATAGTAGTAATTTCGCAACCGCATAAATGGTCCTATAGCTCATTCGGTTAGAGCAACTGACTCATAATCAGTAGGTGCTTGGTTCGATTCCAAGTGGGACCACAAAACCCCGACAAACCTTTGGCTTCTGTGGGGGTTTTTTTATGAAAATATTAAAAATATGCACTTTATCTTATTAATAGGTGTTTTAATAAGAACACTTTGCATTGTTATT
>JAAFGY010000077.1 GCA_010365135.1 Flavobacterium sp. | reverse complement strand
TCTTGGAAAATAATTTCTTTTTTTGTGAATACTTTTCGGATTTGGTCTTTGAATTCCATTGAATAGGAAATTGTTTCAAAATCAACCAATTCGACTGCCGTATTTTCTCCTGAATTTGAAATTTTACAAAAGGCTATATCGAGTCCATCCAAGGAGGTTCCTGACATCAATCCAATGATATTTCGTGTTTCCTTTTGAGCAATTGTAAACAATCTTTGAATATTCGCATTCATAATACTCTATTTTAGAAATTACTTTATTAAGGCTTTTTGTATAAGTTTCTGAATTTCTTCCCTGATTCTTTCTTTAGCTAAAAAATTTACGCCTCCAGTAGGAACATCCGAATAAGTTCTGTTGGATAAAAACACATAAACAATTTCCGATTCGGGATCTGCCCAAGCTATATTTCCCGTAAATCCGGTGTGACCAAAACTTTGTTTCGATACACAATCGCAAGTGGGATAGGCTTCGTGTTCTAGTTGCGGTTTATCAAAACCTAGACCTCGACGAATTCCTTTATCGCAATAATAACATTTGTTGAAAGCATCAAAAGTTTGGTCAGAAAAATAAACTTCGCCTCCATAACTCCCTTTTTGCAAATACATTTGCATCATTTTTGCAACATCCATTGTGTTTGAAAATAAGCCCGCGTGTCCTGCAACTCCACCCATCATAGCCGCTCCCATATCATGCACATAGCCTTGGATTACTTGTTGTCTAAAATACGAATCAATTTCTGTAGGAACGATATTTTTTTTCTCAAATTTTTGCAAAGGATTGTATAATGTATTGTTCATCCCTAGTTTGCCAAAGAAATTTTCATTGGCAATCTCGGGTAATTTTTTACCTTTTGTATATTCAAGGTATTCTTTTAACAAGATGAAAGTCAAATCACTATAAACAAATGCTTTCTTCGAAGAAACTTTTGATTTTATAATTCTCTCCATTATAGTATCACGATAATCCTCTCTCAGATAAAGACTATCGGCTACTTTTATATTAAAATTAGAAAGTGGCTTCTTGCTGTAATATTTAGGCGAAGGAGTATTGTCTTTATTTAGAGTCGCTTGATAGAAAGGAATCCAAGCTACTAAACCTGCAGTATGGGTAAGCAAATCAACAAATTTTATGTCTTTTTTATTTGAATTTGCCAATCGCGGATACATATCACCGAGTCTGGTTTCGAGATTTATTTTCTTTTTATCAAATTCTTGCATCACATTTGGCAAGGTTGCCACCATTTTTGAAATCGATGCCAAGTCGAATAAATCCGTATTTGAAACCTGTTGTTTCTTCTCATACGTATGATAACCATAGGATTTTTGTAGTATAACTTTGCCTTTTCGTGCCACCAAAATTTGAATACCAGGAGCCATTTTTCCATCGATTACTTTTTGGGCAATGGAATCAATTTTTGACAAAATAATTGGATCCATATCCACATTTTTAGGAGTCGCAAAGCCTAAGCGATTTAATTTTGGAGTGTTTAAACCAGTATTGATAGTGAAATTTTCACCAATAGAAACAGGCAATTTTCCTTTGGATTGAATTGCTCCAAAAATCAATTCGGCTGAAACAATCTGGGAAATGTCGCAATTTTGATACGAAAGTAGTATTCCTTCGAGGTTTTTGATGTTTTGCAAAGGCAAAAGAGTGTACGGTTTTGCAAAAACATCTAGAATTACCTTGTTTTCCTTTGCTATTTTTTCTAAATTTTCCAACTCCAAAGTACTAAAATCATGTTTTGCCCACGCTTTGTCCGATTTATGAAATCCGACAATGACGGTTTTATAGGCTTTCAAAGCTTGGTTTAGACTATCGATGTCTTTAAACGGAATCTCGGTAACGTCTGTGTATTTTTTCAAAGTAGAAACAAATTCACTGTTGTCGGCATCTCCAAGTTTTACGTAAGCAATTTTTTGATTGAGGTCTTTTAGGGGTAAAATCTCGTTTTTATTTTGCAAAACAGTCACCGCATTTTCATAAAGTTCATACTGTAAAGCGTCATTCTCAACAGGATTTATGTCTTGCAAAAGATTTTCGGTATCGATTGGTTTACTATTATTCAAACCAGATTTGAATTTATAGCGCAATATTTTTTTAACAGAATAGCTCAACCGTTCTTCTGTAAATTGGTTCTGATTGTAGGCATTTCTAATTTTTTCTATTGATAGCGGAACATTATCTGAACATAGTAAAATATCATTTCCGGCAAGGAAGCACGCCAGTTCCAAGTCACCAGAAGGTTTAAAATTTGCGGCTCCTCTCATACCCAAACCGTCTGTAAAAATCAAACCTTCAAACTCCAATTTGTTTTTCAAAATATTGGTAACCAAATTATAAGAAGCAGTTGTCGGAGTGTTTGGGACTTTTTCTATGCTGGGAATATTTAAATGTGCCACCATAACGGACACAAGGCCTTCGTCGAACATTTTTTTGTAAGGGTACATTTCGACCAAATCAATTCTATTCTCGGAGAAATTGAGCGTCGGCAATAATTTGTGCGAGTCGGTTGCAGTATCACCATGTCCTGGAAAATGTTTTCCGGTACAAAAAACGCCCTCTTTTTGTTCGCCAGACATCAAAGCAATGGCTTTGTTAGTAACGTTGATTTTGGATTCGCCAAAAGAACGATTTCCAATAATGGGATTGTTTGGATTTGTATTGATGTCAAGTACGGGAGCAAAATTAAATTGAATTCCCATTCGTTTATTTTCCTTACCCATTGCTTGTCCCACTTTTTCTATCAATTTTAAATCCTGAATGGCTCCAAGAGTCATATTCCAAGGGTAACGATAAGTAGAATCAAGGCGCATATTAAGTCCCCATTCAGCATCTATGGCAATGAATAAAGGAACTGTGGCTTTAGATTGGAAATGGTTGGTCAATTGCGCTTGACGCATTGGGCCACCTTGAAAGAATATTAGTCCGCCCACTTTGTACTCTTGTATCAAGGTATCAATATTTTTTGTGTGCAGGCTGTCTTTGTTCGAATAGGCAGAAACCATAAACAATTGTCCTATTTTTTCCTCCAGTGTCATCTTGTTGTAAACACTGTCTACCCAACGCGTTTCTGCAGGGGTAACTTTGAAAAAATCCGTTCTTTCCAGCTTATTTTTTCGAGTATAAAGTTCTTTGTTTTCTCCAAAAGCAATGATTGTTTTTTTGCTTTTTAAATTGGCACAATTTGACATAAAAACCAACAAAGTCGACAAAATTGCTACTTTGACAAAGTAAGAATTTTTGAATTTTCGAATAGTCAATTCCATTTTTTTTCTATTGATTGTCATTTTTATAGGCTGACAAAACTTTTCGAACGCTTCCGTATTTTTTCAGTAACTCGGTGGCTTTTTCTATTCCTATTTTCAACTCGTCAACAATCATTTCCGCACCTCGATTGACTAATTTTTTATTTGAAAGTTGCATGTCCACCATTTTGTTTCCTTTGACACGACCCAATTTTATCATCACTGATGTCGAAATCATGTTCAAGGCTAGTTTTTGGGAAGTTCCTGCTTTCATACGCGAACTACCAGTAAGAAATTCTGGACCAACAACCAATTCGATTGAATAATCGGCAATTTCAGACATAATTCCTTGGCTATTGCAATAAATGGCTCCAGTTATTAAATTATTTTCTTTGGCTTTAAGCAAACCACCCACAACATACGGAGTGTTTCCAGACGCTGCTAAACCTATTACGACATCATTTTCTGTAATATTAAAAGCCTGTAAGTCTTTCCACGCTTGCTCGGCATCGTCTTCTGCATTTTCTACTGCTTTCCGAATGGCGGTGTCTCCTCCAGCAATAATTCCGATAACCATTCCATCAGAGACACCAAAAGTTGGAGGACATTCCGATGCGTCTAAAACGCCTATTCTTCCTGAAGTTCCCGCTCCGATATAAAATAATCGTCCTCCATTTTTCATTTTTGGAACGATAGCATCAACCAATTTTTTAATAATTGGAATTTGGGTTTTAACAACTTCGGCAACCTTATAGTCCTCTGCATTGATGTTTGTGAGCAGTTCAAGCGTACTCATTTTTTCGAGATCTGAGTATAATGAGTCTTTTTCGGTATCTGGTTTAAGGTTTTTCATTTTATTTTTGTTTACTATTATTTGTTAGTTTAAGATGTTTAAACTATTATTTATTCTTTTAGATTGCGATATTTTTTAGGGATTTGATTCCTAAAAGAGACCTTTGTTAATTCGTTTACTTGAAATCGATTATTTGTAAATTAAATATTTCGTTCTCATTTTTTTGAAGTTTTCCAAGCCTTCTTTCCAACTATTCCTTATTTCTTGCTCAGAAAGTCCAGCTTCGATTTGCTGCTGTAATTTTTCATTTCCAGCGCGTATGGAAAACTTTCTTTTATCAAAAAATTTAGATTTATCTTCGGTCGTTTGATACGCATTGATGAGCCATTTAATTTCCAATCTGTTAATTCTTGGAATTGCCGATAAATCTTCGCCATAGCAAACAACTCCGTTATACAAAGGAGCTTTGTCCCCAAAATTAGGTTGAGGAGTAAAGGCAAAGTCGCTTTTGGGTAAATAAGGGGAACCGTAAATTTGAAATTGCTTTTCAGTTCCACGTCCCATGCTTACATTGGTGCCTTCAAAAAGACATAAACTCACATATAAATTGATGGCTTGGTCGTTGGGCAAATTCGGAGAAGGCCTAACTGGCAAACTATAACTTTTGCTTCTGTCGTAGTAGCGGCAAGGAATAACAGTCAATTTACATTGAATTCCATCTTTCAACCATTTTTCTCCATTAATCATTTTAGCTTGTTCCCCCAGAGTCATTCCGTGGAGCAATGGAGTAGGGTGCATCCCAATTCCACTTTTGAAAGCGATGTCCAAAATGGGACCGTCAACAATCGCAATATTAGGATTGGGACGATCCAATACAATTAACGGAATGTTGTTTTCTGCACACGTTTCCATAATTCGATGCATCGTAGAAACATAAGTATACAAGCGGGTTCCCACATCTTGTAGATCAAAAATCATGATGTCAATGCCTTGCAGTTGTTCGGGTTTTGGTTTTTGATTTTTTCCATAAAGAGAGACAATTGGCAGGTTTGTTTTTTGGTCAATTTCATCTGAAACATGTTCTCCTGCATCAGCAGTGCCACGAAATCCATGTTCTGGCGCGAAAATAGTCTTTATTTTTATTTTTTTCTCAACCAAAAAATCAACCAAATGTTTTTTATTGCTTAGTATTCCTGTTTGATTGGTTACTATTCCCACTTTTTTGTTTTTCAACAAAGGCAAATAGGCCTTGTAATTATCGGCTCCTGTAACAATTTTTTCTGATTTTATTTGAGATTCCAATATTGGATTTGCATATCCAAAAAGGGAAATAAATAAAAAAAGACTTGCGATATATTTAGTGAGTTGATTCATAAAAATTGTTCATGTTAATTAGTTCGATTAATGAATCGGTTATCTGTAAATTAAATATTTCGCCCTGATTTTTTTGAAATTATCCAATCCATCTTTCCAGCTATTTCTAATTTCTTCTTCTGAAACTCCAGCTTCAATTTGCTGCTGCAACTTTTTGGTTCCGGCCAATCTTGTGAAAAAATTATTAAAGAAACGTGATTTATCCGAAGTGGTGTTGTAGGCTTTTATAAGCCACTTCAATTCGATTTTATCTAGTTTTAGATATTGAGTCAAATCTTCTCCGTAACACAAAACGCCATTGTAAGTGGGTTCTTTTGCGCCAAAATTAGGTCTTGGAGTGAATACAAAATCACTTTTTGGTAAATAGGGAGAACCATAAATTTGGAATTGTGTTTCCGTTCCTCGCCCCATACTTACATTCGTCCCTTCGAACAAACACAAACTGGCGTATAAATTTATGGATTGGTCGTTTGGCAAGTTGGGAGATGGTTTTACAGGCAAATGATACTGCATTTCTCTTTTGTAATTTTTGCATTCTATAACCGTCAATTTGCATTGCACGCCATTTTTTAGCCATTTTTCACCATTTAGCATTTTTGCATATTCGCCAAAAGTCATTCCGTGCAAAATTGGAATAGCGTCCATTCCCACAAAACTCGAAAATTCTTTTTCAAGTATAGGACCGTCAACAATATTACCAACAGGATTGGGTCTATCTAATACAATAATTGGAACATTATTTTCGGCACAAGCTTCCATAACGATGTGAAGTGTCGAAATAAAAGTATAAAAACGGGAACCTACATCTTGAATATCAAAAACTACTACATCAATTCCTTGGAGTTGTTCGGGTTTTGGTTTGCTGTTTTTCCCATAAAGAGAAATAATTTGCAAACCTGTTTTGGCATCAATTTCGTCATTCAAATGTTCGCCAGCATCAGCTGTACCTCGAAAGCCGTGTTCTGGAGCAAAAATGGTTTTAATTTTTACATTTTTGGACAATAAAAAATCAACCAAATGGGTTTTTTCGTCAACAATACTCGTTTGATTGGTTACAATTCCAATGTTCTTACCTTTCAATAAAGGCAAATATTTTTCGTAATTCTCTGCGCCAGTTTTGATGTTTTGTGCTAAAGAAACCGTTGCAATCAGCCAGCAGATAAGAGTTAGTTTTTTCATTAAATGAATCTTTAAGTTGTGTAGAATTCCTTTTCTAATTGTTTATTTTTTTCCAAATTTTTGTACAAAAATCGTCTTTATACATCAAGCGATTCGTTCGAGTGGGATTTACACGATTGGTAAGGACAATCAAAAACCGGTTGTTATCGGGATTTATGAAGAAAAAAGTTCCTGTAAAACCAGTATGACCAAAATGATTTTGTTGATAAAATTCATCTGGTTTTCGTTTGTCAAAACCAATTCCGCGATAGATTCCTTCTTTAGATAGAGGCGATTTTGTGAATAGCTTTATCACCTTGGATTTTAGAATTTGTTTTCCCTGATATTTTCCATTATTAAGCAACATTTGGCAAATTACAGCTATGGATTTTGCATTTGCGAATAATCCCGCATTGCCTGAAACACCTCCTAAGATAGCTGCTGCTTCATCGTGAACATAGCCTTGAATGGTATCTCGTCTGAAGAAATTGTCAATTTCTGTGGGCATAATAGTTTCCTTCGAAGTCCATTTTGTTGGATTGTAACCTATTTTTGTAATTCCTAATTCAGTATAAATTTCTTTCGCCATCTTGTCGAGCGATAGTCCAGTTTTGGTCTGCATCATTTGTTGCACAAGAATCAAATTTAGGTCGCTGTACAAATATTTGCCACGTGGATTTGTTTTTGCCAAAGCTATTTTTTCATACACTGTTTTATAAAAATCGGGATTCAACCACATATTTTTATATACTTGGATATAATTCTCTTTTGGTTCGAAAGAGAGGTATTTTGGGTCATAAACTATATTTTTATTGACATACATATTGTCAAATAACTCAGGATAATTGGCTGTTTTTTCTTTGTTAAAAAAAGGCAGACCATCGGAAGTGGAAAGCAGGCTTTGATAAAAAGTGATTCCTGATTTTAGTCCTGAAGTATGTGTCAGTAATTCAAAAAGAGTCAAATCGGCGATAGGTGTATTTTTGTAAACAGGTACATTGTCGCCCAATTTATCGTCCAACTTTATTTTATGCTCGCCAACCAAACGCATTGCCACGACGGTAGCTCCCAAAACTTTCGACATGGAAGCCAAATCGTAAACATCGTCTGTGGTTACGGGCTGTTTTTTAGAGT
The DNA here is from genome assembly GCA_010365135.1 of Flavobacterium sp. GTDB lineage: Bacteria > Bacteroidota > Bacteroidia > Flavobacteriales > Flavobacteriaceae > Flavobacterium. The sequence goes on along the minus strand of JAAFGY010000077.1, from coordinate 7,911 downwards.
AATCGTGATACCCATAATTTTTGGATATAAAAATAGCATCTTTGCTTCCCACAATAATTTGTGCTCCCGGAAAAAAACCGTTGTCGAGTGCATTATTCATCATCGAATCAATGAAAACTTCATTTTTATTGGTGTCAAAAGACGTTGTTGCATTCTTTGTAGAACGGCAACTGATTCCTATTAGAATCCAAAAAGCAAGTACAATTCCAATCGTTAATTTTTTCATTTTATTCCAAAAATTATGGCTTAATTCTCAAATCTTGAGCAGCAACAAGTGGCTCGTTATTGGTTCCCGTAATTTGTATTCTAACTGCTTTTACGGGTTGTTTTGGAAAAATTGATGCATTTCCGTAATCAAAATTATCGCCTTTTTCAAAATCAATTCCGTTGTATGAATATTCTACATAACCATCATTCACAATGAATCGAGGATGATGTGGAATTCCTGTCAAAACATCAATTTTCGATGTAGTAACAGGATTGCCGAAAGTGTATAAAATCCAATCGCCATTTGCACAAGGAATTCCTGTTCGCAAATAAGTTTCTATGTTGTAATCTTCTAATGTAGCAATAGGAAATTTGGGATTTTCGACCATCGATGATGTGACTTTTACGGCTGGCTCAAGATAGAGCGAACAATTTAAATTCACCTTGGCAGACGATTCTTTTGCTTCTTTATTTTCGACAATAATATCCAAACGATAAGTGTTTTTCTCGTTGTAATTGTCTATCAAAAATCGCATTCGAGGTTTTGATTTTAACGTTTTTTCATCGGAATAAGTTTGTACCAATTTGTCATTTTCAAAGAGCGAAACCGCTTTAATAACTCCATTATTAGAAGTCTCTGTTGTGGGTGCAAAATCCAAGTACCAAATTCCGTTTTTGTCCAAGTTTTCGGAAATATTCTCTGAAATTTTGATAATTTCAACTTTTGATGTGTTCCAATTCGCAACCGCTGGTTTTACAACTTTTGCAGCTGGACTTGCTGAATTTTCATTGAAAAAAGTACGGAACTGATATTTTTCATAATCCTTTGTTGGAATTGGATTTGTATATAATGGCGACTGTCTTGTAGGCTCATTTCCTTGCGCATCATAGCGAACAATGGCTCCTTCATAAGGCGGTGTTACTGTAATAGTTCCGTTTGTATAAGTTGCTGTTGGCGGAAAATCCCTAAAAGCAATTCCCATATTGGCAAGACGCTGCAAATGACTGTTTGTTAATCTACTGTAGAAATCATCCCAATTTTTGGCTTTTTTAGGTGACCAGCCAATTTCTGATAAAGCACAAATTCTAGGGTAACTTTGGTATTCGATAAAACGTGCTGGACGGTCGAGATACTCGCTCCATAAACCGCCTTGGACACCTTTTATCAATTTTTGTTGCTCTGGAGTTAATTCATTTTCTGGAATCGGTTCAAACGAATAGGCTCTTTTTGTATCGGTAATGGCAGCCCAACGGTGGCCGCGTTCGTTATCAGATTGAGCCATGTCAAAATACAGATATTGGCCGGGCATCATGATGGTTTTATGCCCTTTTTTTGCCGATTCTATTCCGTATTTTATGCCTTGCCAAGCAAAAATTTCGGTATTGGGACTTAGCTCGCCACCTTCCATAATTTCGTTCCAACCCGTGGTTTTTTTGTTGTACTTTTCTACGATTTTTTCGACACGTTTAAAGAAATAATTCTGAAGTTGATAAGGATCGGTAAAACCTTCTTTTTCCATCAAAGCTTTGCATTTTGGGCATTGTTTCCAAGTTGACGTATTTACCTCGTCGCCTGCAACATGGATATAATCGAAAGGAAACATTCCGGTAAGTTCTTTGATAATCGAGTCCAAAATTCCGTAATTTTCTTCTCGACCCACGCACCAAACATTTTTCACTTCCCCTTGCACACTCTTAGTTTCTTCGGTGGTAACGCAACCAATTTCCGGATAACTTGCGGTTACTGCACGAGAATGTCCGGGAATTTCAATTTCTGGCATAATATCGACTCCGCGAGCCGCAGCAAAAGCCACCACTTCTTTGATATCGTTTTGTGTATAAAAGCCGCCATAACGTGTGTTTCCTGAACCGTAGGAAGGCAGCAACACTTCGTCGGGACCTCTCCAAGCGCCTTTTAAAGTCAAATCCGGCATTGATTTTATTTCAACTCTCCAGCCATTGTCATCGGTTAGGTGCCAATGAAAAACATTCATTTTATGAGCTGCCAACCAGTCGATATAATTTTTGACGGTTTCTTTATCGAAAAACTGTCTGGAGACATCGAGCATCATTCCGCGCCATTCAAAACGAGGATAATCTTGTATTTTTACGAAAGGAATTGTTCCTTTTTTCACCTCTTTTGCAGAACAAATTTGCAACAAGGTTTGAAAACCGTTCAGGACACCTTTGGGAGATTTTCCCTTTACGAGCACACATTTTTTGGTAACGCTCAATTTATAACCATCCATTGGAAGACTCATTTTTTTATCTACCAAAAATAAGATTGCATCTTTTTTTCGTTTATTTCCAATTGAAATTGTTGGAACAATGCCTGTGTTTTTATAAAAGCCACTTTTGATATATTCAGTACTTTTTTCTAATTTTTTGTCAACAACAATCTGTATCGATACGGGAATTACATATACTTTTTCTTTCTGTTTTATTTTTACAGGATTTGGAATTATATCCAGTTTTTGGGCATTTAACCCATTCAAAGTGCTAAATAATATGACTATTATTAGAATAATCTTTTTCATTTTCATTATCTTTTTTATTTTGCTATATTTATTATTTGGATGCTTTCGGTTTGACTTCAATTTGGCTAAATCCATTACAAAACCCTAGTCTAATAAATAAATTCCTCCTTCTATAAGCGACGTCCAAACGTTACCTTTATCATCGACCGTAAATCCATTTACGCTGGAACTTCCTAAATTGAGTTGTTTTATAATCTCAAATTTTTCAGCATCAACAATAACAACTTCGCCTTTTCTGCTTCCTATGTATATTTTGCTTTTATTTTCTAATATTGGTGCAGGATTATGATCGTAAGCTAATTTTAAATCTAAAACTTTACTTTGTGCAATTAGATTTTCTTCTGTCAATTCGAGATCATCATTCAGGGGCAATCTTAAAAGTTCACCATTCATTGTTTTAGCATAAAACCACTTTCCGTCTTGGCTTTTGCCCATTGATTCTCTGACTTTCCATTTAGAGGTTCTTAAAAGTGTTTTACCAGTTTCTATTTCTAAAATTGTCAAGAATCGTTCGGGAGTAACAAAATATAGTCTGCTTTTTGATGAAACTACATTTACATTTCCTGGCGAATACAAGACTTGTTTATTGTTACCGTTATTCCATTTCCAAATAAAGCTTCCTGTATTTTTATTCAGGCAATATATATTGGTATCCCATGTCCCGAAAATTATTTTGTCAGCGTGAATTAAAGGAGTTCCTTGCGAATAAGCTTGCGGTAATTTATTTTCCCAAAGTAATTGGCCTGTTACAGCATCAATACAAATAAATGCCGAAGAACTCGCTGTATAAAGTTTATTGTTTTCGATAATTGGTGAACCTACAAAAACTCCACCTACATGAATCTTCCATTTTTGCTTGCCCGAATCTTTATTTAATCCTAGCAAATTTCCTTCTATTGTACCAATAACAAGGATATTTTTCACAAGTATTGGTGAGAAATAAATTGCATTTCCTGTTGTTACTTTCCAATTCAGCTTTTTGTTTTTCAAATTAACCGATTGTATCTCTCCAATAGAATTTGTAAAATAAAGATTCTTTTTGTCGAAAGAAGGAAGACTATACATAGACGCCATGTCTTTTACAAATGGAGTAAAATTATTTCCCGAATTACCTTTCGGAATTTCTATTTTCGAAGGTTTTGATGGAACTGAAAATTTAAAATCACTGGATCTATCGATTTCTTTCTGATAAATACGGATACTATCATTGCTGATGATTACCTCATTATAGCTTTTTGTTTTTCCATCGAGTGAGGTGATTGAAGTTCCCATAATACCACTCAAACCAGAGAAATCATATTTTTTTAAAGTGTGTCCGTGACCGCAAAAACTGACCACTGTAGGATATTTTTTTAATACCGAAAGTACTTCTTTATAATTGCTAACACTATTGTCTAAAGGATAATGAGCAAAGTTCAGGACTTTTTTATTGCTGTTTTTTAAACTGTCTTTTAAGGTTTTATCAAGCCAGAGTACATCTTCGTGTTTTACAAAGCCATCTCCCATTTTCATATAAGGTCCACAAGGAAATCCGATGAAAATATAATCTCCTTTTGTGAACACAAATCTATCGTTGCCCCAGATTTTTTTATATGTTAAGCCCGCGCTTTCGCTCCAGTTTGTTTCGTGATTTCCAGAAACCACATAATAGGGGATTTTTAAATTAGCAAGAATAGAATGGGCTTGTTTTAGTTCATCATCGGCGCCACGATTCGTTAAATCTCCCGTTACTACAACAAATTCATTATCGGAATTATTAATTTCTTTTACAATGTTTTGCAATAAAAAATCATTCTCATTCCCCACAGAAACGTGTAAATCGGTAAGTTGCACAAACTTGATATTTCCTGATTCTTCTACTTTTTGAGAAAATCCGGATGCTATTATAAACAGCAATACAATTTGAGTACATATATATTTCATGAGCTCTTATTTATTGTAGTTTTGTTTTATCATTAAAAAAATTATAAAAAAATAGCAATTGGAACTTTAATGAGTTTTCCCAATATTCAATATTATGTTTCCCAGGACGTTCTATATAATCGTGATTTATTTTTAAAACCAGCATTTTCTGGTGCAGTTCCCTGTTTACATCAATAAAAAAATCATCAACACCACAATCAATAATCAGTTTTAAATTGTTGTTTTTTACCAAGTCAAGCATATTGGTAACCGTATTTTTATCCCAGTTTTCAGGAAATTCCGTTATAGAACCCAGACGTTTTTTTATATCCCAGTTTTCAGAAAATGGACGTAGATCAACACCTCCACTCATACTTCCCGCTGCTCCAAACACTTCCTGATGCTTGAAGGATAAATACAAGGCTCCGTGTCCACCCATACTAAGACCGGATATTGCTCTTCCTTGTAGACCTACAATTGTTTTGTATTTTTTATCTATAAAAGGAACTAATTCGTCGATGATGTAAGTCTCATATTTGAACTTGGGATCAATTGGACTGTCAAAATACCAACTTGAATAATTTCCGTCAACACTCACCACTATAAAACCATATTTATCAACCTGTAGCGAAATTTCTTTAAAGCTTTTCACCCAAGTCGCATAATTCCCACTGTAACCATGAAGCAAATAAACTACGGGGAATTTTTTGTTTCTTTTTTTATAACTTTCAGGAGTTATGACGCAGGTTTTTATATTTTTTTGCATCGAAACGCTAAAAACTTGCAAAGTATCAACTTTGGCCGCTTTAGCAGAAAAAAATACCAATACAAAAACTAATAAATAGATTGTTCTTTTCGTAACCAGTTTTTGGGCATTTAACCCATTCAAAGTGCTAAATAATACGGCTATTTTAATAAAGATATTTTTCATTTTGATTATCTTTTTTTAATAAACCACATTCCGATATAGACAAACGAAGCATTCATTATCAGTAATTCATAACTAAATTGGTATCCATTGAACCATTCTATCGAGTTTTTATCTAAAATGTAGCATAAAATTGGTGCAGCAATGGCGATGTAGGGAATATACCTGTCCTTTATTTTGCTTTTGTTCAAAATTCCAAAGGCAAACATTCCCAGAATTGGACCATATGTATAACTAGCAAGAATATAAACAGCATCGACAACACTGGTTTTGTTTAGGGCTTCAAATATTATAATAACAAGTCCCATTACAACGGTCATACCGACGTGAGTCGCCATTCGGATGCGTTTTACTCCAGCTTCTCCGTTTTTGCGGGTAGCACCTAGAATATCAATAGTGAATGAAGTTGTCAAAGCCGTCAGTGCGGAACCCGCAGCAGAATAAGCCGCAGATATCAATCCAATTATGAATAGAATTCCAACAATCATAGGGAAATAACCGCCTGTCGCAATTTTAGGAAATAATTGATCGCTTTTTTCGAAAGTAATTCCATTGAGTTCGGCAAAAGTATAAGCCAAAACACCAAGCATCAAGAATAGCACAATGATGAAAAATTGCGATATTACGCTTATGACCATATTTTTTTGAGAATCTTTCGAATTTTTGCAACTCAAATTTCGTTGCATCATATCTTGGTCCAGTCCTGTCATGGCTATCATTACAAAAATACCGGCCAAAAATTGTTTGAAGAAAAAACGTTTGTCATTGACATCGTCAAAGAAAAACATTTGCGAATATTTGTGATTAAATATCGATGAAACCATTGTTACAGGAGTATAATTCAAGCTGCTTGCCAAGAAATATATGCAAAGTCCCAAGGACACAATTAAGCAAACCGACTTTAAAGTATCTGTCCAAATCAGGGTTTTTACGCCTCCTTGAAAAGTATACAACCAAACGAGGCCAATGGTGAAAAGAACATTGAAAATAAAATGAATATGCAGGGGCTCAAAAACCAATAATTGCAATACCACACAAACTAAAAACAATCGAACTGAAGCTCCCAACATTTTAGAAATAAAGAAAAACCAAGCGCCTGTTTTATAAGAGGACATTCCAAATCTATTTTCTAAATATTCATAAATGGAGACTACGTTCATTCTGTAAAAAAGGGGAACCAAAACAAATGCAATCGTAAGTTGTCCGACCACAAATCCCAAGTTCATTTGTAGATAGGAAAAACTTTTTTCGGCAACCATTCCCGGAACCGAAATAAAAGTTATTCCCGAAATACTAGAGCTGATCATAGCAAAAGCCACGACATACCAAGAGGATTGACGATTTCCAACAAAAAAACCTGCATTGTCAACTTTGCGCGACGAAATATAAGAAATGGAGTAAATAACAATAAAATAAATTGCTATAACGGCTAAAACTGTGTATGGATTCATTTTCTATTTTAATATAAATTGTATTGGAGTGCTTTCTGTTTGTGTTTGACTCAAAGCAGTAATTGCATAGCTATAATTTTTCAAATCAAGGTTTGACACTTCTAATTTTGTATCTGTCGTGACATAATAAATATTCTCGGAATTGGAAAAATCAGTCATTTTTCCTTTGGAAAACTTATAAATTACAAATTTATGATTGTTTGCTCCAGCTTGCCAAGCAAGACGGGTTTTACTCCCCTCTATTGTCACAATGGCGTTGATGGGGGATTGGGGAACAATCTTAGTAATTCTACTCGCTTCTGGTGCTAACGCTATATATTTATAGGGTTTTTGAATGAGAGGCTTTCTAAGAGTATCACCCATTTTTAGAAAAGTGGAAGCTGTGAAGTGCATCGAGCCATCTATAAGTGGCAACGATCGAATCATTTCTATTTGTTTCACAATTTGATCTGGACTTCGCCATTCTATATCTTTCGAAGTTTTGGAAATGCGATAATCAGCCTGACCTACATAAACTTTTGCTCCGTATTTGTGCGCGCTCCACCATTTTGCCAACACTTCAAAATCGGCTTTTTCAAAACCAATATGCCAGTAGAGTTGGGGGGTAACGTAGTCAATCCAATTTTCTTTTTGCCATTTCAAAATATTGGCATATAAATCATCATAATTGGTAACTCCCGCCACGGTATTTGAACCTTCTGAATCTTTGGATTTGTTTCGCCATACTCCAAAAGGGGAAATTCCAAATTCTACTTCAGGTTTGTTTGCAATTATGGTGTCTCTAATTTGTTTGATGATTAAATCTACATTGTCTCTTCTCCATTCTTCTTTGTCTTTGAATTGTCGCGGTTCTTTTTCGAATGCTTTTTGATCGGGAAATTCTTGC
>JAAFGY010000076.1 GCA_010365135.1 Flavobacterium sp. | reverse complement strand
CAGCAAACTCTATGAGATTTTGACCTTTAAATATTTCCATTTTTTCTATGTTTTACTAGACTTTAAAGATATGTAATTAAGTGCTTACCTCAAATCATTTAAATATCAAATACATAGGTAAAATATACTAAAATATTTTAATCTTTTAAAAATTGATTATAAAAATGATCAAACCCATTCATAACCCAATAGGCAAACAGCAAAAAAAGATTTATATTTGCGCCACAACTTACACAACTATAAAATGAGTTCAGAATCTAGCAAACGTTACGCACAAAGAGGAGTTTCGGCATCCAAAGAAGATGTGCACAACGCCATAAAAAACATAGACAAAGGATTATTTCCTCAAGCTTTTTGCAAAATTGTCCCCGATTATTTGACCAATGATGATGATTATTGCCTCATTATGCACGCCGATGGTGCAGGAACCAAATCGTCTTTGGCCTATATGTATTGGAAAGAAACGGGCGATATTTCAGTGTGGAAAGGCATTGCACAAGACGCCTTGATTATGAATATCGACGATTTATTGTGCGTTGGAGCTACTGATAATATTTTGCTTTCTTCTACTATTGGAAGAAATAAAAACCTAATAACTGCCGATGTAATTTCGGCCATCATCAACGGAACCGAAGAATTGATCAAAGAACTCGATTCTTTTGGCGTGACAATTCATTCAACCGGTGGAGAAACGGCCGATGTAGGTGATATTGTTCGTACCATCATAGTAGATTCAACAGTTACAGCTCGAATGAAACGTTCGAAAGTGATTGATAATGCCAACATAAAAGCAGGAGATGTAATCGTTGGACTGGAATCTTTTGGTCAAGCCACTTACGAAAAAAGGTATAATGGCGGAATGGGAAGCAACGGATTAACTTCGGCACGTCACGATGTTTTTGGTAAATATTTGGCAACAAAATACCCAGAAAGTTACGATGCTGCCGTTCCTGAAGATTTGATTTATTCCGGTCAGGTAAATTTGACCGATGCTGTTGAAAATTCACCAATCGATGCGGGACAATTAGTGCTTTCGCCAACACGAACTTATGCGCCAATTATCAAGAAAATTTTGGACAAATACAACTCCAATGAAATTCACGGTATGGTGCATTGCAGTGGAGGAGCACAAACTAAAATCCTTCATTTCGTTCGAAATCTACATATAATTAAAGACAATTTATTTCCAGTTCCACCTTTGTTCAAACTGATTCAAGAGCAGTCCAAAACCGATTGGAAAGAAATGTATCAAGTTTTCAACTGCGGTCATCGTATGGAAATTTATGTTCCCGAAGCCGTGGCGCAAGATATTATTTCAATTTCAAAATCGTTCAATGTCAATGCAAAAATCGTGGGTAGAGTAGAAGCAGCCGATGTTAAAAAGTTGACTATTAACAGCGAATACGGAACTTTCGAGTATTAATTTTTCTAGGAGCTAATCCCGCTATACGTTGCAATCTTTTGTGCCGAACCCCGGCACAAAAGGATTTCCACTGCTATCGGGGCTAAAAAAAAACACTATGTACGAATTACTTTTTTGGCAATATCAGGACGGAATTTATCTCAACCATCATTTGGTTTACGAAGCCTTGGTCGAACAACAAGAAGTCGAAGGACTCGAAACACTTCCCATTCAAGTAATCCTGAATCGTATTAATTCGGTGTTTTCAACTTGGCAAAAAGTAGATGAAAATAGTTGGAAAAATCCCAAAGGAAAAGGTGCCTTTCACGTCAAAACCACGCCACAAAGCATCCAAATCGATTGCTACGGAACCGAAGGCAAAACGATGAATCTTCTCGCCGATACTTTAGAAGAATTCAAATGTCCGTTGTACGATCCACAAGTTCCAGTGCGTTATGACGAATTTAATGAGTAGATTTTCTTCATTACAATCATTAAAAAATCCGTGTAAATCTGTTTAATCCGTGTCATCTGTGGCTAATTCAATATAAATTCTATGTCAATAATCCCCATCTTTCCACAAAATACAATCCTCGAAGACGACTTTGTTTTGCTTCGTCCATTGCAAGAATCCGATGTAGAAAACTTATTGGAAATCTCTATCAACGAACCCGAAACGTGGGAATATTCGTTGGTTAAAGCCAACGGAAAAGAAAATTTAGAAAATTATATTCAATTGGCTATTAAAGCCAAAGCAAACCAAACCGAATTCCCTTTTATTGTTTTCGACAAGAAATCAGGAAAATATGCTGGAAGTACTCGTTTTTACGACATTAATTTATCGTGGAAAACCCTGCAATTAGGTTATACTTGGTATGGAAAAGATTTTCGAGGAACAGGATTAAATAAACATTGCAAATTTCTGCTTTTGCAATTTGCTTTTGAAACACTTGGAATGGAACGAGTAGAATTCCGAGCTGATAATAACAACCAACGCAGTATTGCCGCAATGAAAAGCATTGGCTGCAAAGTGGAAGGCGTTTTGCGCAATCATATGCCCATCTTTGGCAGCGAAGCAAGGCGTGACAGTATTATTTTGAGTATTCTTCGGGACGAATGGTTCGATGCCGTACGAGATAATTTGAAAAATAAATTATAACTGCAGCCAAATTTATGGGAACATTTGTTATCAGCAAACGATTTGATGATCGGTACAAATTTGTATTTACGTCTCGCAAAGGAAAAACTATTTTTACCAGTTCTTCCTTGGAACTCAAAATGGAGTGCGAAGACTGTATCGAAGAAATAAAGGCAAATATTGAAAAATACACTTACGTGAAATCAAGAGCCGCCAACGGAAAATATTTCTTTAAAATGATGCTCGAGGAAATCGTAATCGCCACCAGCCGGAAATACACCACACCATTATTACTCGAAAAAGGAATCGATGAAATCAGTCGCACCGCTGTAAAATCGGAAGTGTTGGATTTTGCTATGGATGAATTTGTTTTTCCGGATTAATTCGTAATTGTTTCCTACTTATTCCAAATCTTCCAAGCTTTCTCCGCTTGAAAAACGAGCATATCCTGTCCGTTTTTGGTTTGTGCTCCTTTTGCTGCGGCTTTTTTTAGGAATTGCGTTTCGGGAGGATTGTAAATCAAATCGTAGGCAATGTGTTTTTCGGTAAAATACTCGTAAGGAATCAGCGGAAAAGCGTCTGTATTTGGACTTGTCCCAACTGGAGAACAATTGATGATGATTTGGTAATTATCAAAAGTAGTGGCATTAATTCGGTCGTAATCAATAATGCCTTCCTTGGCTTCTCGGGAAACAAAAGTGTATAAAATACCCAATTCTTTCAAAGCATAAGCCACGCCTTTGGATGCGCCGCCCGTTCCTAAAATCAATGCTTTTTTGTGATGAGGTTGCAATAAGGGTTCCAATGATTTCATAAAACCATAATAGTCGGTGTTGTAGCCTTTCAGTTTTTCTTTTTTGGTAAATTTTATGGTATTGACGGCTCCAATTTCAGTTGCTTTTTTAGACAATTTGTCCAAATACGGAATCACGACTTCTTTATACGGAATTGTCACATTCAGCCCTTTTAAGTCGGGTGTGTTTTTGATAATTTTAGGGAAATCAGTAATTTCTGGAATGTCAAAATTCTCGTAAGTACAACCTTTGAAGATCTTATCAGCATTGAATTTTTCGGTAAAATATCCTTTCGAAAAAGAGTAACTAATATTGCGTCCTAGTAAACCAAAGCGTTTTCTGATAGTGTCAAGCATTGTGTGGTTTGAAATTTGATTTTTAACTTTGTACTTTTACTGTGTTTATCTTTTTAATTTTAAAAAATTAACCACAAATTTCACCAATTTCACGAATTAATTTGTGAAAATTTGTGAAATTTGTGGCAATAGAATTAATTATTTTTTGTGTTTTGCAATGTAGTTTTGAACCATTTTTCGAGACCAAACCACTGGAAATAAATCTTCTAAAATGATATAATTGTCGAAATTCAATCGCAACCCATTGCTCAAGTGAAATTTAGCTTTGGTTGTATCTTGAGTCATAAAATACAATCCAGCCAAACGATATTCGATTTCGTTTTCTTCTGGAAAATATTCCGAAGCTTGCAACAACGTTTGAATCGCACTTTCGAATTCGCCCAAAAATTGAAGTATGTCAACCCAAAATAACCACGTGTCTAAGGCATAATCGCCAAACTCCACTGCTTTTCTATACCCAAATTCAGCTTCTTCAAATTGATTTAATTGTTTGTTTATAGAAGCAAAACGTTTCCAGTACAACCGATTTTGATTGTCAATAGCCAATGCTTTGTTGACAAAAAACAAGGCTTTTGGGTAGTTCTTTTGGCGAACGTAAAAATCGGTAATGGCAATCCAACCTTTATCTAAAAGTGGATCTTCGTGAACCGTTTTGTTGAAATATTTTAAAGCCTGCACTTTGTTACCTAACTTTTCGTAACATTTCCCTATTCGAAGTAAAGCATAGGAAGTGGCATCATCCAATTCGATGGTTCGATTGTAACTTTCGATAGCTTCTTCATATTTTTTCAAGCGTTCCAAAGCCTTTGCTCTTTCCATAAAAGCACCCAAAAATTCATCGTCGATAAGTGTCGCATAATCAAAAGCTCGAATGGAACTTTCATATTCTTTTATGCCATAATGCAAGCGTCCGAGTTGATGCCAAGCAATTTCGCTGTAGGGATTTTTATCAATATATTTTGCCAAATAATCAATTGCTTCTTGGTTCTGGTCTAAAAATTCAAAGCAATAGACCACGTTATATATGGCAGATTGGTCTTCAAGATCGTCTTCCAAGCATTTGATGAAACTATCTTTAGCCATTTCGAGATTGTCCATAAATAGGTATTCCATACCAATTAAATTGTGGACATCAGCATAGTCATCGGTATATTTCAAAGCAATATTTAGCAATTCAACCGCTTTTTCGTGATTGTCTCTTTTAGAAAAAATATTGGCTTTTTGAATGTAAATTTCCTCATTGGTTGGCTCAATGGCGTACAATTCGTTCAATAGCTTTTCAGCATGTTCGAGTTTGTCGTCATAAACTAACATTTCTACCTGAACTAGTTTCAATCCAGTTGATTTTGGATGTTGTTCGAGTGCTAATTTTAAGGCTTTTTTTGCCAAATTGGCTTTTCCCATATCGAGGTAGTGAAGAATGATTTCTTCGAATTCCTCGGAGTCAAAAAAGAGCACTTTGTTGGTTTTCAACATTGACTCAAATTTAGACAAGGATAAGTTATATTCCTCTTCTTCTTCGCTTAATTGCATAGGTTAATTTTTTTGAGTTTGCCCAAAATAAAAGTAGGCAACCTTACTGTTATTGTGAGAAAAATTTGGAATTGTTGTCAACAATTTAATTAACAGTTTTGTCAATGGCAATATCAATTTCAATAGCAATCTAAAATCTAAAATCTGCAATCAAAAATCGTTAATCAACAATCTTAACTCATTAGTTCATTCATTACTTCAATTAGTATCGCACATCCTTTCCGAATTTCATCAGCTGAAATGGTCAATGGAGGGGTTATTCTTATGGCATTGGCTTCAAATAAAAGCCAAAAAAGTATAAGTCCCCTGTCTTGGCATTTCAGAATCACTTCATTGGTTATGGCTGCGCTTTCTGTCATTGCTGCCAACATTAATCCTTTTCCTCTTATTTCTTTTATCAAAGGATGTACCAAAAGTGATCTAAAGAGTTTTTCTTTTTCTAAAGTTTCCGCCATTAAATTTGTCTCTGTAATTTCCTGCAAAGTCGCCAAACAGGCTGCCGCAATGACAGGATGGCCTCCAAAAGTCGTGATATGACCCAATTTGGGATCGTGGCTAAGCAAATCCATCATTTTCGATGAGGCTGTAAAAGCGCCTACGGGCATTCCGCCGCCCATTCCTTTTCCCATAACCACAATATCGGGAACGACATCGTAGTTTTGGAAACCAAAAAGTTTTCCTGTTCTGCCGAAACCGGGTTGAATTTCGTCGAGAATCATTATGGCACCAACTTCGGTACATCGTTCGCGTACTTTTTTTAAGAAATTGTTGTGAGGTTCTATAAAACCAGCACCACCTTGAATGGTTTCAAGAAGAATTCCGGCAGTTTTGGTAGTAATTTTTTCTAAATCGGCTTCGTTATTAAAGGTGATAAAATCCACGTCGGGAATTAATGGTCGAAAAATTCGTTTCTGTTTTTCGAATCCCATGACGCTCATCGAACCCATAGTGTTGCCGTGATAGGCATTGTGACAAGAAATCAATTGGCTTCTTCCCGTGGTTCTGCGGGCGAGTTTTAAGGCTCCTTCGATAGCTTCAGTTCCGGAATTAACAAGATAGGTTTTATCTAATGGTTCAGGTAGGAGCGAAGCCATTAATTTACAATATTCCACAGCGGGACTTTGCGAATATTCGCCATACACCATCACGTGTGAATATTTGTCTAATTGGTTTTTTATCGCCTGATTAACTCTTGGCGGTTGATGCCCGAGCGTGCAAGCCGAAACTCCAGCCACAAAATCCAGGTATTTTTTCTTATTAGTGTCGTAAATATAAGAGCCTTTGGCGTATGAAACTTCCATTCCTAGAGGATAGGGCGATGTTTGAGCTTGGTATTTTATGAAATCGTTGTTCAAGATATTATTTTTTTAACCGCAAAGACGCAAGGACGTAAGGTTTACGGAGTTTTGTTTAATAGCCCATGGTTTCAACCGTGGGAAACGAATTGTTGAATTTTTGCTTAATGCTCCAACGGTTGAAGCCGTTGGCTATGGTGTTTAACATTTTTTGTCAATCTACAAAAGTCTACGCGGATACTAAAAACGAATCACTACTTCTTTTTCTTTTTATCGTAATTTAAAGTTTCTTTCCTGATTTTCATTGGGACATTTTCCTTGGCGGCTTCCACTTTTCCTTGCTGGACTAGTTTCTCGTTTTCTATATTTTCTTCTGGCGGAAAAATATCGTCCTTTGATTTTATTCTTTCATCGCCACGCCAGACCAGTCCTCGTAATTTCCTAGCGTTTTCGGGTAAGTCTTTTTCAGGATAGATTTCGCCGTCAATTTGCTTAAAAAAAGTTATGGTTTCTATCTCTTTTTTATCAAATAGAATATTGATTTTACTACTCACGTTTTTGTTAATACCAATAAGTTCGTTGGCTTCGTTTCGCATATAATAAATCACTTCGGTGTTTTTTATTATATCCACATCGTGGAGTTTTCCATCTTCAAATTTGCCGTAGAGATTTTGTCCTTTCACTTGATTAAAACCTGTTCCTAGTGTATCTTTCGAGACCAGAAACGTGTTGTTGAGGACTTTGAGTGAATCGAGTTTTTTGGTGGTGTTGTTCCCAATGAGATGCATTATGTCACCTGTTATTTGACTTTCTCCATTCCAGAGAATGGGGTTTCCAATCAGTTTTGTCAAAGCTGTTTTCGAACTAGAATGTAGCGAATCACACTTTCCACTCATATCAATTTTATAGAAACGGACATTGTTGAAAGCGCGAATAATTCGATTGCCTTCTGGACCTGTCACCATCAGTTTTTTTCCGTGAATATAAACAGAGTCGTTTTCGACAAAGTTGACTGCCACGGCTCTTTTGGTGACAAACATCGAATCTTGATTTTTGTAAATTTCGGCATAATGTCCTTTGACGATTCCGCGATTGATGGAGTCGGTGATTTTTACATTTCGTGTCGCCGAGGCAAATTCCCGATTTCGATCATAATATAAACTATCGCCTGTAATGACTCGATCATCGTATTTTATGTACGACTTTCGAAGAAAATGAGCCAGATTTTTTTTGGTATCATAAAACCCATTTTCGGTATAAATAAAATTGGCTTTGCTCGTAATCGTCGAAGGGCCAAAAAGGTACGATTGCCCAGAATTGCTATAATAATCTAAGTGATTGGATTTGATGACATATTTTGGATTTGTGATCGTAACGGCAGTCAGAAATTGGAACTTTTTTTCGGCTACAATATATCTTCCAGACTTGCTTTTTAGCGTATTTTCTTTGTTGGTAATCGTTCCGTTGGTGTTGTAATATACCTCTTGTGTGTTTCTGTCAAAGTTGATGGTATCGGTAACCAAAGTGGATTCTGGGGAACGCATTTTGGCATCTCCTGTAGCAAATGCTTGTCGCATATTGCCATTGTATTCGGCATATTTACTATTGAGATATAAGGTGTCGCCTTGAACTAATTGTACGTTGCCAAAGGCTTTTATGTAGTTTTCTTTTTGAAAATAATAGGCTTTGTTGCAAGTCATAATAATGCCGTCGTGGTTGATGCGCACATTTCCGGTAAGCAATGTAGCATCGGGAGCTTCGATTTGATTTACATCAAAATAATCAGAATTTTCGATAATAATTTTTTTTGGAGCTTGTGCCAAAAGGTTTTGAAAACTTAAAACTACGAAACAACAGCTTATGAAAAACAATAATTTCTTCAATGGATTTATTTTTTGCCAAATTTAAGAAAAAGGAAACAACCATAATCCATATTATGATTTATTTA
This sequence comes from Flavobacterium sp., assembly GCA_010365135.1. Taxonomy (GTDB): domain Bacteria; phylum Bacteroidota; class Bacteroidia; order Flavobacteriales; family Flavobacteriaceae; genus Flavobacterium. Next base: position 7,266 of record JAAFGY010000076.1, on the reverse strand, counting down.
TAAAAGTAGGGAAGTAAGGTTCGGCGCGAAGTCACCAAGGCACAAATTTACATTTACTAAAATGATGTTTTTTACAAATGTTTTAGTTTTTTAAAATTTTGTGAAATTCTTTTCTTCTTGAATTTGAGTTTTTGCGGCAATTTCTACGTTAGTAAACTTATCAACAAAAAGGAACAATACTTCGTTGTAGTTCCTATTCTACTGAATCGGTTCGGATAAATCTTAAATAATTCTCAAATCGAAGCCAAAAAAATAGTATTTTTAGAAGTTGTTAATTCATTTGGATCGGATTTCATAATTAGCGACAAAAATCAGGAAAAATAATTACTATGATGAAAAAAATAACTATTGTTGCAAGTATAAGTATAGTACTTTTGGCAGCAGCCTGTAAAACTACGGCCCTAAAAATGGATACAGTAAAGAAAGAAAACGCACCCGAAAAGAAAGAAGTTGTTTATCAGGTTTTTACCAGATTGTTTGGAAACAAAAATACGACCAATAAACCTTGGGGAACCATCGAGGAAAATGGAGTAGGGAAGTTCAATGATTTTACCGACAAAGCATTGAAAGAAATCAAGGATTTGGGTGTTACCTATATTTGGTACACCGGAGTTCCACATCACGCGTTGATACGAAATTATACTTCGATTGGTATTTCAAACGATGATCCCGAAGTGGTAAAAGGTCGCGCAGGTTCGCCCTATGCTGTGAAAGATTATTATAATGTAAACCCTGATTTGGCTGTAAATCCCGCCAACCGTTTGCAAGAATTTGAAGCCTTGATTGCCAGAACTCACAAAGCCGGTTTAAAGGTAATTATTGATATTGTTCCCAATCATATTGCTCGAAAATACGAAGGGAAAAGTAATCCAAAAGGCGTTCGGGATTTTGGTGCTGATGATGATGTTTCGGTGGAATACAAACGCGATAATAATTTTTACTATATTCCAAATACCCATTTTGAAATTCCCAATGCGGACAAACCTTTAAATGGGGAAAGCAATCCCCTTATTGACGGAAAGTTCGATGAATTTCCAGCAAAATGGACGGGTAATGGTTCGAGATTGGCTAAACCAGATAAGAATGATTGGTACGAAACCGTGAAAGTAAATTACGGAATTCGTCCCGATGGTTCAAAAGATTTTCCAGAACTTCCAGTAGGTTTTGGAACCAAATCGTATCAAGAACATTTTGATTTTTGGAAGAATAAAAACGTACCCAATTCTTGGAAAAAATTTAGAGATATTGCCTTGTATTGGACTGCAAAAGGCGTAGATGGTTTCCGTTATGATATGGCCGAAATGGTGCCTTATGAATTTTGGAGTTATATGAATTCAGCGATAAAAGTGAACAATCCGGATGCTTTTTTGATGGCAGAAGTCTATAATCCAAAGGAATATCGCAACTATATTCGCCTTGGAAAAATGGATTATTTGTACGACAAAGTCGAAACCTACGACCATTTGAAGGCTGTAGTTCAAGGAAAAGCATGGCCTGACGGACTTTCGGATATTCAACATCGAATGGTTGATATTGAACATCATATGTTGCATTTCTTGGACAATCATGATGAACAACGCTTGGCAAGTCCTGAATTTGCTGGAACGCCCGAAAGAGGAAAACCACTAATGGTAGTTTCTGCAACGATAAGCACTTCGCCAACGATGATTTATTTTGGGCAGGAAGTAGGTGAAGCCGGAAATGAAAATGCTGGTTTTGGAACACATTCCAGAACTTCAATTTTTGATTATATTGGAGTTCCCAATCATCAACGATGGATGAATGGCGGAAAATTTGATGGGGGGCAACTTTCGCAGAGTGAAAAAGATTTGCGTGATTTTTATAAAAGATTATTAAATTTTACTATCAATAGTTCTGCTTTGATGGGAAATTTTCAGGAAATACAAACTGCCAATCGCAACATTACACCCGGTTATGACATTGCCATTTATTCTTATGCACGGTGGTCGGAGACGCAAAAATTGATTATCGTTACTAATTTTTATTCCCTGGCTTCCAGTAATTTCGAACTTCGAATTCCGGCTGATATTATTCAAAAATGGAATTTGAAAGATGGAACATATACCATAACAGATCAATTGTATCATCAAAAAACGACTCAATTGCGAGTTGAAAACGGAGAAGGAAAAGCGCAAATTAGCATTGGCCCTTCGGAATCGTTTATTTTTCAGTTGTAATCTTTTATAGTTTTTAAAATCCTCTTTTTTCAATGAAAAAATCAATTTCAATTTGCTTTCTATTAGTAGTATTTCAATCTTTATTTGCCCAAAATGATTTCACTCCCACTTGGAGCAAAGGTGTAGTTTGGTATCAAGTATTTCCCGATAGGTTTAATAATGGGGATCCTTCAAATGATCCAAAAGTAGCCGATCAAGATGGAGCTTATCCGTTTGATAGCACTTCAGATTTTCAAATTCATCCGTGGACCAGCGACTGGTATGAACTGCAACCTTATGAACGGAAGAACGGTAAAGATGTTTTTTATAATATTCAAAGAAGACGTTATGGCGGAGATTTGCAAGGTGTTATTGATAAATTAGATTATTTACAAGCTTTGGGTGTGAATGCTATTTATATGAATCCCATTTTTTGGGCGCCATCTTCTCATAAATATGATGCTTTGTGTTATCATCATGTTGATCCCAGTTTTGGCCCAGATCCAGAAGGAGATAAAAAAATGATACTGAAGGAAGATCCATTAAATCCGGAGAAATGGGTTTGGACCAAAGCCGATTTACTGGCTCTTAAACTTATTGAGGAGGTTCACAAACGAAAAATGTTTATCATTTTTGATGGTGTTTTCAACCACTTGGGAGTAAATAGTTTTGCTTTTCGAGATGTTGCTGAAAAACAAGAAGCTTCTGCCTATAAAGATTGGTTTATGATTGATAGTTGGAAAGATGCTGCCAAAGGAACAAAGTTTGAATACCTAGGTTGGTTTGGAGTTAAAACCTTGCCGGAGTTTAAAGAGGATAGCAATGGAATTGTTTCAGGACCAAAAAAATATATATTTGACGCTACCAAACGCTGGATGAATCCAATGAATAAAGGAGCTCAATATGGAATAGACGGATGGCGTTTGGATGTGGCGTATTGTATTGCGCATCCGTTTTGGAAAGATTGGCGAAAATTGGTAAAATCTATTAATAATGAAGCCTATTTAACTGCTGAATTGGTTGATCCAATTGACAAAACAAAGCCCTATTTAAACGGAGACGAGTTTGATGCAACGATGAATTATAATTTCTCTTTTCTCGTGCATGATTTTTTTGTACAGGATTTAAAAGCGAGTTCCGTTTCTATTTTTGATGCAAAATTGAAAGAATTGCGTGAAGGATTTGGTGAAGGTGTTGCCCTGAATATGCAAAATCTTGTTGATAGCCACGACGCAACTCGTATAGGTAGTGCTGTAGCCAATCCTGATGGAAAGAAATTTGGCGATTGGGGCAGTTATTTTAATTGGAGCCAAAAGAGCAATAATAAAAATTATAATGTTCGTAAACCAACATCAAAACAATTGGAAAAGCAAAAATTAATTGCTGCATTTCAACTCTTGTATTTAGGGGCTCCAATGATTTATTATGGTGACGAATGTGGAATGTGGGGCAGTAACGATCCTGATTGTCGTAAACCAATGGTTTGGGCCGATCAAAAATATAAGGATGAAATAGTCAATCCTGAACAAAGTAAACACGAAGCGGATAAAGTAGAATTCAATATGGATTTATTTAATTGGTACAAGAAATTTATCGGTTTGCGCAATCAATACAACGCTATAAAACTAGGCAATTTCACTACAATTGAAACCAATGATGCAGCGAAGACTTATGCTTTCAGTCGAAAATTGGGTAAGGAAGAAGTGATAGTCATCATTAACCGAAGTGATAAAGCGGTTCTTTTTGCAAATCCAATTCTTAAAAAGGGAAATTACAAAGAGGTATTCACAAAAAAAGTAACAAAAAACGTAACTATACAGCCCATGAATATTGCTGTTTTAACCAATACGATTCACTAATTTTCTAGTGTAGCGTTGCAACAAAAAAAGCTGAAACAATTTTGTTTCAGCTTTTTTTATTAATTTTTTTACGGTTCTTAAAAATCGAATTTTAGAATCTATTTGTTTCTAAAATTAATTGATTTCCTGGCTTTTGCACATCTGCCTTGTCCTCGGCAGTAATAAATATTTTGGTAGGTTTAACTGCGGTCACTGTTTCAAAATACGCTTTTAATTTTGAAGAGATAAATTTAGTATCACTTTTTATTTGTCCGACGTTTTTGGCTGGAGATTTCTCTGTTTCCATCCAAATGACGTACATATTTTTTGAAGAATCCAGTCTGTTTACTTCTGCTAAATTGTCTATTTTTATTTTAACCACATAATTTTTATTATTGTCTCTGTCGACCGTAACTTGACCACGTGCCGCAGGAACTACAGCTGAGTTTTGGAAGGTAATTTTTTTAGCACATGAAGTTAAAGAAAGTAGTAATAATGCTACAGAAGCACCTAATAAAATATTTCTTGATAAGAAATTAAATTTTAAATTTTTCATTTTGTTTGAATTTTTATTTAAACTATTCCTACAAAGGTTATACTTTAATAACGGATAGTTCTTATAAAAATTCATAAATGACTTATGAAATTCACAGGTTTTATTTGGAGTTTTTTCTTGGGTTATAATTTTATCGCACTCATTTAAAGATTTTAGAATCTAGTGGTTTCTAAAATAAATGGGTTTATAGGATATGGGATATTAGCATTATCTTCGGCAGTAATAAAAATTTTTGTGGGTTTAAATGCTGTAATGGTTTTAAATCCAGCTTTTAATTTTGATGAGATAGCTCCTGAGTTGCCTACTATATATCCCATATTTTTGACCATTAACTTCTCGCTTTCCATCCAAACTATATACATATTTTTTGAAGGTTCCACTTTTTGTACTTCGGCTAATTCATCTATTTTTATTTTAATTTCGTAATTTTCATTTTTGTATTTTTTGATGATAACCTGACCCCGTGCGGAGGGAACTACAGATGATGCCAGAAATTTAATCTTTTTGGCATAGGAAGTTAATGAAAACACGAGCAGTGTTGCCGAAGCACCTAATAAAACGTTTCTTGAAAAGAAATTAAAATTTGTTGTGTTCATTTTATTTAAATTTTTATTTAAACAATATGTACAAAGTTTGCCTTTTAATTTGCAACAGTTATTACAAAAATTTGTCAATAATTTATGAAATTCACAGATTATGAATTTTTTCTATTGGAGAAAAAAATCTACTTTTTCATAGCTTCCTCATAATTTTCGCTTATTTTTTTCCAATTGATCACATTGAAAAAAGCATCGACATAATTTTTTCTTTTGTATTGGTAATCCAAATAGTAAGCGTGTTCCCAAAGGTCTAAAGCCAAAATTGGTTTTCCGGGAACGAGCGCATTTCGCATCAAAGGATTGTCTTGATTTTGAGTACTTGTAATTTGAAGGCTTCCGGATCTGTCTACAATTAGCCAAACCCAACCGGAACCAAATTGTTTTGTAGCCTCGTCTTTGAATGCCGTAGTAAATTCATCAAAAGAGCCAAACTTTTTTGTGATGGCGGTTGCCAAAGTATCTTGCGGTTGTCCTCCAGCTTTTGCAGCCATGCATTTAAAATACAAGGAATGATTGTAATATCCGCCAGCATTATTTTTTATATCAAGAACGCTTGGGTCTAATTTGGCCAATACTTCTTCAATAGTTAGGTTTTCTAACGGTGTTCCGGCAATCGCTTTATTCAAATTATTTGTATAAGTCAAATAATGTTTAGAATAATGATTGTTCATTGTAAAAGCGGAAATATTTGGCGCAAGCGCATCATAAGAATACGGTAATTTTTCCAGTTGAAAAGAGCCTTCATTTGCTTTTACATCGTCGGGCATTCCCATCAATACTTTTTCTTCAGCTGCTGGTAACGGCACTTCGACTACTTCGGTGTATTTTTTATTGTTGCAGGAAAGGAGTAGAGTAAGAAGAAATAAATTGGTTAGAATAAAGTTTATCTTTTTCATAATCAAGTTTTTATAATAAGGAATTTATAATTTCTATGTATTGTTCTTTGGCTTCATCCACGGATAAATGACTAATTTGAAACCAGGCATTGGTTTTGAAAGCATTCCGCAAATCATAACTTTCTGAATGATTGTAACTTAATGTGCCGTAAGTGGCCTGCTTGTAAAACGCATAAAGTCTGAGTTGGACATCTTGAGGTAATGATGCCTGCGTCATATTTGAAGCCATTTCGACTGCTTCTTGAAACCGTGTATCAAGGTCCTTTTTGTTCATTCCCCTTTTGTTGCAATAATCGTTTTTCCTCCAATTGCTTTTTGGTTTAACACCACATTTATAGGAGTTCCCAAAGGTAAAAAGATATCGACTCTGGAACCAAATTTTATAAAACCGGCATCTTCGCCTTGCATAACTTGCATTCCTTCTTTGGCATAATTGACAATTCTTTTGGCCAAAGCACCTGCAATTTGGCGGTACAGCACTTCGCCAAAGGTTTTGTTTTCGATAACAATTGTAGTTCTTTCGTTTTCTTCACTCGCTTTTGGATGCCAAGCCACCAAGAATTTTCCGGGATGGTATTTGCTGAATTTCACTAAACCGCTAAGTGCATAACGGGTCACGTGAACATTTAATGGTGACATAAAAATGGAAACCTGAATGCGTTTTTCTTTGAAATATTCGCCCTCGTATACTTCTTCAATCACCACTACTTTTCCGTCTACAGGAGCTAAGATGTGATTTTCATCTGTTATAAAGTTCCGTTTTGGATTTCTAAAAAATTGCAAAATGATGATCAATAACACAAATGTTGCTATTTGAATTGATTTTTGAATCCAATAGGTATCAATAAATTTATCGGACAATAAAAGCACGATAGCAGTAATAACTGTTCCTAATAATATTGATTGAGCGCCTTCTTTATGAAACATAGTTTAGAATTTGGTAAAATAAAAATATAATTGGTGCTACAAATATAACACTATCTAGTCGATCTAGGATGCCACCGTGACCCGGCATAATTTTTCCGCTGTCTTTTACTCCAGCAATGCGTTTGAATTTGGATTCAATTAAATCACCAATAGTACCAACGATCCCCACAATTAAGGCTATCGAAATCCAAATTAATATGGATCTGTCGCTAAATTGAGGACTTGCTTGTATGTAATATTTTGATATTAAATAGCCTGCTAAAATTGCAAAAA
>JAAFGY010000075.1 GCA_010365135.1 Flavobacterium sp. | reverse complement strand
AAAGCCGGTTTTGGTTGGGAAAATGGTCCTTTCGAAATTTGGGATTCCATCGGAGTTGCCATAGGAATCGAAATGATTAAGGACGAAGGATTGTTTGCACCTGCTTGGGTTAGTGAGATGTTAGCCTCTGGAAGTTCAAGTTTTTATTCCATCAAAGAAGGAGCCACTTATTGCTACAATATTCCCAATAAAACGCAAACCAAAGTTCCCGGACAAGATGCTTTTATCATCTTGAATAACATTCGCGAAAGCAAAAAAGTGTGGAGCAACAGCGGAGCAATTATCCAAGATTTAGGCGATGGAATTTTGAATTTAGAATTCCAATCGAAAATGAATACCATTGGTGGCGATGTTTTGCAAGCCATCAACAAAGCCATTGATTTATCTGAAAAGGAATATCAAGGTTTGGTTATTGCAAACCAAGGGGCCAATTTTTCGGTCGGTGCCAATATCGGAATGATATTTATGATGGCGGTCGAACAAGAATATGAAGAACTTAATATGGCGATCAAAATGTTTCAAGACACGATGATGCGCGTTCGTTATTCTGGAATTCCAGTTGTAGTTGCGCCTCACGGTATGACTTTAGGTGGCGGTTGCGAAATGAGTATGCACGCCGACAAAGTAGTTGCTGCGGCAGAAACTTATATTGGTTTGGTTGAATTTGGAGTTGGAGTAATTCCCGGAGGTGGCGGAAGTAAAGAAATGGCGTTGCGAGCTTCGGATCTATTCCGTAAGAACGATGTTGAACTAAATGTTTTGCAAGAATATTTTTTGACTGTGGCGATGGCTAAAGTCTCCACATCTGCGTACGAAGCCTTTGACTTGGGAGTATTACAACACGGAAAAGATGTTGTCGTAGTCAACAAAGACCGTCAAATTGCCGAAGCCAAAAAACACGCTTTAGTAATGGCAGAAGCTGGCTATACCCAACCAATTCGCAGAAATGACGTGAAAGTTTTAGGTAAGCAAGCTTTGGGAATGTTCTTGGTAGGAACCGACCAAATGGAAGCCGGAAAATACATCTCGGAACACGACAAAAAAATTGCCAACAAACTAGCTTATGTTATGGCTGGCGGTGATTTATCCGAACCAACATTAGTGTCAGAACAATATTTATTAGACATCGAACGAGAAGCATTTTTGTCGCTTTGTACCGAGAGAAAAACATTGGAAAGAATACAATTTATGTTAACGAAGGGGAAACCGTTGAGGAATTAGATAATAGATAAAAGACGGATAGAGAATGGACAAAAGATGAACTCCGAAAAGTCTATCATCAATTATCTCTCTGTCTATCATCCAAAAAATAAAATTATGAAAACAGCCTATAGAGAAATTAGATAATAGATTAAAAGACGGAAAGATGATAGATAAAATCTTGAATATGAAAAGTCTATCAGTCTATTATCTATTTGTCTATCATCTTAAAAAAATAATATTTATGAAAACAGCTTATATAATAAAAGCATACCGAACCGCCGTGGGAAAAGCTCCAAAAGGTGTATTTAGATTTAAAAGACCTGATGAATTGGCGGCCGAAACCATCCAGTTTATGATGAATGAATTGCCCGATTTCGACAAACAACGCATCGACGACGTCATGGTGGGAAATGCAATGCCCGAAGCCGAGCAAGGACTGAATGTGGGACGGTTAATTTCGTTAATGGGATTAAAAGTAACCGATGTTCCGGGTGTAACAGTAAATAGATATTGTGCTTCAGGACTCGAAACCATTGGGATGGCTACAGCTAAAATTCAATCTGGAATGGCCGATTGTATTATTGCCGGTGGCGCTGAAAGTATGAGTTTTATACCGATGGGTGGCTACAAACCAACTCCAGATTATGCTGTTGCGGCAGCTGGCCACGAAGATTATTATTGGGGAATGGGTTTAACTGCCGAAGCTGTTGCCAAACAATATAACATTTCGAGAGCCGACCAAGATGAGTTTGCTTACAATTCTCATATGAAGGCATTAAAAGCACAATCAGATGGTAAATTTGACTCACAAATTGTTCCAATAACTATCGAACAAACTTTCATTAATGAAAACGGCAAAAAAGAAACTAAATCTTATATTGTTACTAAAGATGAAGGTCCAAGAGCAGGAACTTCGGTAGAAGCATTGGCAGGATTAAGACCAGTTTTCGCCGCTGATGGAAGCGTAACAGCAGGAAATTCCTCTCAAATGAGTGATGGTGCGGCTTTCGTTTTGATTATGAGCGAAGAAATGGTCAAAGAATTAAACCTCACTCCTATTGCGCGTTTGGTCAACTTTGCTTCAGCAGGAGTGGAACCAAGAATTATGGGAATTGGCCCTGTGAAAGCCATTCCAAAAGCCTTGAAACAAGCAGGTTTAGAATTAAAAGATATTGATTTGATTGAATTAAACGAAGCATTTGCCTCGCAATCCTTAGCGGTAATTCGAGAATTAAATATAAATCCAGAAATAGTAAATGTTAATGGTGGTGCAATTGCTTTGGGGCATCCCTTAGGTTGTACAGGGGCAAAATTATCTGTCCAATTATTCGACGAAATGAAACGCAGAGGAAATAAATACGGAATTGTAAGTATGTGCGTGGGAACTGGACAAGGAAGTGCAGGAATTTATGAGATTCTTTAGAAGAATAGATAAAAGACGGATAGATGATAGATGGATTGATAAATAATAGAAAAAATTTTCTGTTCTAAATTAAAATCTATCATCTAGATCTAGTATCTCTAATCTTAAAAAAATTAATACTTTTCAAATCAAGATAAGAACGTCTATCATCTATTCGTCTTTTATCTATAATCCTAAAAAATTATGAACGACAAAACACGTGGTGGTCAATTCATCGTAAAAGAAACAAAATGTGAAGACGTCTTCACTCCCGAAGATTTCAATGAAGAGCAAGTAATGATGCGTGATTCTGTAAAGGAATTTGTGGACAAGGAAATTTGGCCGAATAAAAGCCGCTTTGAAAATAAAGACTATGCACTAACCGAAGCCACAATGAAGAAAGCTGGCGATTTAGGATTTCTAAGCGTCGCTGTTCCTGAAGCTTATGGTGGAATGGGAATGGGATTCGTCAATACAGTTTTGGTGTGCGACTATATTTCTGGAGCAACAGGTTCTTTTTCGACAGCCTTTGGCGCGCATACCGGAATTGGAACAATGCCAATAACACTATACGGAACCGAAGAACAAAAACTAAAATACGTACCAAAATTAGCTTCGGGCGAATGGTTTGGTGCTTATTGTTTGACGGAACCAGGCGCAGGATCGGATGCTAATTCTGGAAAAACAAAAGCAGTTTTGTCCGACGATGGAAAATATTATGCTATTACTGGAGGAAAAATGTGGATTTCAAATGCCGGGTTTTGTTCTCTATTTATTGTTTTTGCACGTATTGGAGATGATAAAAATATTACGGGTTTCATTGTAGAAAATGATCCAAGTAATGGAATTACAATGGGCGAAGAAGAACATAAATTAGGAATTCGGGCTTCTTCTACTCGTCAAGTTTTCTTTGCAGACACTAAAGTTCCTATTGAAAATATGCTTTCCGAAAGAGGAAACGGTTTCAAAATCGCTATGAATGCTCTGAATGTGGGTCGTATAAAATTGGCAGCAGCTTGTTTAGATGCGCAACGAAGAGTCACAACGGGAGCAATAAAATATGCTAATGAAAGAGTGCAGTTCAACACCTCAATTTCACAATTTGGTGCCATTCGATACAAACTGGCCGAAATGGCAACCTCTTGTTATGCGGGCGAAAGCGCCACTTATAGAGCTGCCAAAGATATTGAGGACAGAATTAGCCTTCGGGAAGCTGAAGGTTCTACGCATCAAGATGCAGAATTAAAAGGAGTTGAAGAATTCGCCATCGAATGTTCCATCCTAAAAGTTGCTGTTTCGGAAGACATTCAGAATTGTGCCGATGAAGGAATTCAGATTTTTGGCGGAATGGGATTTTCAGAAGATACTCCGATGGAAAGCGCTTGGCGCGATGCGAGAATTGCCCGGATTTATGAAGGTACAAACGAGATCAACAGAATGCTTTCCGTTGGAATGCTCATTAAAAAAGCATTTAAGGGTCACGTTGATTTAATTGGTCCAGCTACTAAAGTTCAGGAAGAATTGATGGGAATTCCATCTTTTGAAGCTCCAGATTATTCTGAATTGTTTGCTGAAGAAAAAGAAATGATTGGCAAATTAAAAAAAGCATTTCTGATGGTAGCTGGTGGAGCGGTTCAAAAATACGGTCCCGATTTAGACTCTCACCAACAATTATTGATTGCTGCTGCCGATATTTTAATAGAAATCTATATGGCAGAATCTACAATTTTGAGAACCGAAAAATTAGCAAAAACACAAGGAGAAGCCAAAGTTCAGGAACAAATTGCAATGGCAAAATTGTACTTATATAAAGCCGTTGATGTGATCACGCAAAAAGGGAAAGAAAGTGTGATCTCTTTCGCCGAAGGAGATGAACAACGTATGATGTTGATGGGTTTACGTCGTTTTACCAAATATGCAAATATGCCTAATATCATTGCTTTAAGAGAAACGATTACCACTAAATTAGTAACAGAAAATGAATACTGTTTCTAAATTTTAAAGCTTAATTTTTAACTAATTCATTTGTTGAAAACCGCAATTGCTTTATTAAAATTGCGGTTTTTTAGTGTTTTGCTACTTCTACACAGATTTTAAGCTATTTTGGGTTTTGATCGTCACGTAAAGTTTGTTTTATATCTTTGAGGTCAGTGCTTGACAAGATTATTTGGGCTTCCTTCCTCTCCAACAGTTATAAAGGTGGAACTGTTTGGGTAAATTAAACAGGTAATTGTAACTAAATTCTAAATAAAATAGAGATAAATGCAAAACAGTATTCAAAACATAAAGACATTTCCAAAATTTGCGTGGACAGATATTTGCCATCCCGATAGACCCACTCTTGATAAAATTGCGGAACAATACAATTTAGATATTTTTCAAATTATAGACAGTTTGGAGCACGGACATTTACCAAAGTTTGAAAAACAACCCAACTATAACTTTTTAATTTTACGAGCATTTACTTCAACTATCGAACAAGGCTCAACCACTATAAATGACCTGTCTAACAAAATTGCATTTTTTTACAATGACAAAAAAATTATCTCTATTCACAGAGGTCCGTTTGCGTTTTTAGAAAATATCGACAAAGAGTTTTCCAAAACCGAGGATCTTTTGCTTTATTTAATTAATAAAATGGTAGAAACTTACCATTTGCCACTCAGCGATTTGGACAAGCATATCGAAGATTTTGAAAAAATTATTTTCCTAAAAGAATATTCAAACGTTTCTCTTGAAGATTTGTATTTCCTAAAAACGCAAGCCAGAATAACCAAAAAACTGTTACAATTGTTTCAAAATGTGACCAATCAAATTGAGGTAAGTGAACCTAACAAAACAGCTTTGCAAGATATTAAAGATAGTTTGTTGAACTTGCTTTTAAACTATGACGAAGTGTTAGAAAATGCAAACAGTTTATTAAATACTTACCACTCAGTTAGTTCTCAAAAAAGCAATGACGTTATGAAATTGCTAACTATTTTTTCTGCATTCTTTTTACCTTTGACTTTTATAGCAGGAATTTACGGAATGAATTTTGAAAATATGCCTGAACTCAGATGGAAATTTGGGTATTTTGAGACACTTGGCATCATGGTGCTTATCGCAATTGTCATTTATGTTTGGTTCAAAAGAAAAAAGATAATATGAGTTGTAGGTTGTACAATTATCGCGTAATTCGAGAAAGATAAATTTGGTGGTTTAGTAATTATAGTCCTATCATAAAATTTAAAAAATAACAATTCAGATTTTAGCAAATTCTCGGCAATTGTTCTCCAATCAATGGACTTACCACTCTTTTGCCACCAAAAGCGCTTTCTAAAATGATTTTAGATTTATTTTCATTGGTAATAGTTCCAATTATAGAAGGATTCTGCCCCATTGATTTTAATATTTCAACTATTTCATTCTCCACTGATTTGGAAACAATACAAGCAAAAACACCTTCATTGGCAACATATAATGGGTCTAAACCCAAGATTTCGCAAGCACTTTGTACTTGAGTATCTACCAAAATTTTCTCGTCTTTGAGTAGCATTCCAAAAGTGCTTTCGGTGGTGATTTCGTGCAAAACCGAAGCCAATCCACCGCGTGTAGCATCTCTTAGAAAATGAATATCGTCGCCACATTGATCCATCAACTTTTCTACTATAAAATTGAGGTTGTTAGTATCACTTAAGATTTCGCTTTCGAATTGCAGTCCTTCTCTTTCGGACATAATTGCCATACCGTGAGCAGCAATCGGCATATTGACGATGATAGAATCACCGGCTTGAATTCGGTCAATGCGGATGTTGGCTTTTTCGTGCAAAACACCAACTCCTGAAGTATTGATATAAATTTTGTCTCCTTTTCCTTTTTCGACAACTTTGGTATCGCCGGTAACAATAAAAACACCCGCTTTGTCGGCCGTTTTTCGAATAGATTTGATGATTTCGGTAAATTCATCTAATCCAAATCCTTCTTCAATGATAAAAGCTAACGACAAATATTTGGGAATTGCACCACACATCGCCAAGTCGTTTACGGTTCCATTTACGGCCAACTCGCCAATGTTTCCCCCTTTAAAAAAAATAGGATGAATCACATAACTATCGGTAGAAAACGCTAATTTTCCTTGAATATCAAGAAAAGCGCCGTCGTGTCTCACATTGAGAATAGGATTGTTCAAGTGTTTAAAAATTACTTCATTCAAAAGCTTGGTCGTATGTTCGCCGCCACTTCCGTGATGCAGGTTTATTTTTTCTTGATCGTCTTGTAGATTTGGCATTAATTATCTTTTATAAAGAAGTGAAAACTTATAGCAATGTTTCAGTAAATCTGAAATCTAAAATCTGAAATCTGCATTCTGAAATCTTATATTAGATCCCTTCTCCCATTTGTTTCAAAACCGACATTGTGGACTTCGCTTCCTCTTCATTTATGATTCCAATAGCAGCTCCGACGTGTACCAATAAATAATCTCCAATTTTGGCTTCTGGAACCAATGCCAGATTCACTTCTTTGATTACGCCTTCAAAAGAAACGCTCCCAATTCGGAAGGTTTCATCTAATTCGGCTATAATTTTTTCTAATTTTCCCGGAATGGCTAAACACATATTGTTAGGATTTTAATGATTTTTTTAGAAAAGTATACCAAGCTTCCATTCCTTCTCCAGTGTAAGCCGAAACTTCAAAAAACACGAGATTAGGATTTACTTTTTTGGCATACTCTTTCAACTTTTCGATATCAAATTTAAGATAGGGCAATAAGTCAATTTTATTGATGATACACACTTGAGAACTATAAAACATGTCAGGATATTTGATGGGTTTATCTTCGCCCTCAGTGATGGAAATGATCACGACTCGACTGTTTTCGCCCAAATCAAACATCGACGGACAAACCAAATTCCCCACATTTTCAATCATCAGTAGCGAACCCTCTTTTGGCGAAAGCTCTTTCACTGCTTGGGCAATCATTTCACTATCCAGATGACAACCTTTTCCAGTATTAATTTGAATGACTGGAACATTCAGTGCGGCAATTCTATCGGCATCATTGGTAGTTTGTTGGTCGCCTTCGATGACGTTAAAAGCTATTTCGCTTTTTAAATCAGCAATCGTACGTTCTAATAACGATGTTTTTCCAGAACCTGGAGAACTCACTAAATTGATGGCAAAGATATTCTTGGCGTCAAAATAGCCTTTATTTCGCTCTGCCAATAAATCGTTTTTATGCAAAATATCCCTTTCCAAATCAATTTCTTTGAATTGATGAGGACTGTGTTGATGATCGTCGTCGTGATGATGGTGCTCGTGACTGTGATTGTGATTGTGACCAGATTCATGACTATGCGAATGCTCATGATGCTCGTAGGTCTTACTGTGCATATGCGAATGTTGTACGGTTGTACCATCCACTTTTATGAATCGAACTTCATTCTCATCGGAACTGCATCCACAAGTTACACACATAATAGTATCCTTAGTTTATTATTAATTTCTTTATTTTTAACTCTCTACCCGAAATAATTTTTTTAAACGGGCTGTTGCATTTGGGACAGGAATCGTAAATCTTTTCTACTTTATATTCGGTCTCACATTCGGCACAAATCGCAATTCCTTCAGGTTCAAATATAGTGATTTTTGAATTTTCCAAAACGGTATTTTTTGCCACTAATTCCCAAACAAAATGTAAAGATTGAATTTCGACTCCCGATAATTTTCCAATTTCTAAAACTATTGCTACAATTTTCCCACCGCCAGTGGTTTCTAACTCAAATTCGGCCGTTTTGATAATGGAAGTTACTATAGAAAGTTCATGCATAACCGTATTCTGTTGAATTATTGAAAATTATGTAATTCACAAATAAACTATTAATATCTTTTATTTTATATGATAAATGTCATATTTTAATTATAATTAATCTAATATTTTTGATACATATTATAATTTTTGTGAAATTTTTAATTTTTTCAAACAGCACATTATGGAACAAAATATCAAAACAAATGAAACGTATTACGAAAGTATCATTAGACAAGGATATAATCGTAGAGATTTTCTAAAATTTGTTGCGTTTATTGGAGCCTACATGGGTGTAGAATCGTCTACATTAGGGCAAATCGCAAAGTCATTAGCTACCAAACCGAGACTACCCGTAATTTGGGAACACTTTCAGGAATGCACTTGTTGTAGTGAATCGTTCATTCGTTCGGACCATCCTATTGTTGCAGATATTATTTTGGACAAAATTTCACTAGATTATACTTTAACATTAATGGCCGCTTCCGGACATCAAGCCGAAGCTGCTAAGAAAGCCACGATGGAAAAATATAAAGGAGAATACATTCTTTGTGTGGAAGGTTCAATTCCTATGGGTGACGACGGAAATTACTGTTGTATTGGGGGCAGAAGCGCAATCGATATAGTAAAAGAAGCTGCGGCTGGAGCCAAAGCCATAATCGCTTGGGGAAGTTGTGCCACTACAGGTTGTGTCCAGGCTGCAAAACCAAATCCTACTGGAACGGTGCCCATTCAAGATGTAATAACCGATAAACCTATAATAAATGTTCCAGGCTGTCCTCCTATTGGCGAAGTCATGGCAGGTATTATTGTTCACGTAGTGGCTTTCGAGAGACTTCCAGAATTAGACAATGCCGGAAGACCCAAAGCTTTCTATTCCAAACGCGTACACGATAGTTGCTACAGAAGACCTTATTTTGATGCGGGATTGTTTGTGGAGCAATTTGATGATGAAAATGCTAAAAAAGGCTATTGTTTGTACAAAGTGGGTTGTAAAGGACCTACTACTTACAATGCTTGCGGAAATATCAAATGGAATGGAGGCGTTAGCTACCCAATTCAGTCCGGTCATGGTTGCTTAGGTTGTGCTGCAAAAGGCTTTTGGGATGCAGGTAGTTTCTACTCAAGAGACATCGCGATTGGTGGCGGAATCGAAAACGACGCCGATACTTTAGGAAAAGTAGCTCTTGCGGCTGTAGGTGTTGGAGTTGTAGCTCACGGAACGCTTTCTAATTTTACAAAACGAAAAGAATTAGAACGAAGAATCGCCGATGGGAAAAAAGTAGAAGAAAAATTAAAAGATTAACAAATCATAAAATAGTACAAGATGGCAGAAAGAATAGTAGTTGACCCAATAACAAGAATTGAAGGACATTTAAGAGCTGAAGTAGAAATTACTGATGGAACTATAAAAGAAGCTTTTTTGTCCTCAACAATGGTTCGAGGTCTAGAAAATATTGTCCGAGGAAGAAATCCAAAAGATGTTTGGGCTTTTGTTCAAAGAACATGTGGAGTTTGTACAACCGTTCATGCTACGGCATCAGTAAGAGCCGTTGAAGATGCATTAGGAATCAAAGTTCCGCCAAATGCTGAAATAGTTCGAAATATAATGACAGGTGCTTTATACATTCATGACCATGTGGTTCACTTTTATCACCTCCACGCCTTTGATTGGGTCGATGTGGTAAGTGGTTTAAGCGCTGATCCTGTAAAAACATCACAATTAGCTCAAAGCATTTCGAATTGGCCAAAAAGTTCTCCGGGTTATTACTCCGATTTGCAAAAAAGATTAAAAAAATTCGTAGAAAGCGGACAATTAGGAATTTTTGCCAATGGTTATTGGGGACATCCTGCCATGAAATTACCTCCAGAAGCCAATTTGATGGCAACTGCGCATTACCTTGAAGCTTTAGAATGGCAGAAAGAAATTGTAAAAGTCCACGCCATTTTTGGAGGAAAAAATCCGCACCCAAATTATTTAGTCGGTGGAATGGCTTGTGCAATCAATATTGATGATGCTAGCGGATTGAATGCCGAAAGATTAGCAATGGTTCAAAAACTACTCATTCAAGGGAAACAATTTGTAGAACAAGTATATATTCCGGATGTTTTAGCCATCGCGGGCTTCTATAAAGATTGGGGCGCCATTGGGGGTTTCCACAATTTTATGAGTTTTGGCGATTTCCCAATGCAAGGCTATAACAATACGGATACCAATACTTTTAAATTCCCATCAGGAGTTATTTTGAATAAAGATTTGACTAAAGTTCATAACCTTGATTTAAGAGAACTAAAAACCGTAGAAGAATATGTAAACAATTCTTGGTACGATTATTCCGGAGATGGAAACGCAGGAAAACACCCTTGGAATGGCGAAACCAACATTCATTACACAGGTCCAAAACCACCTTATACGCACCTTGATGTAGATAATAAATACAGTTATATCAAAACCCCAAGATGGAAAGGTCAAGCGATGGAAGTAGGTCCTTTGGCAAGAACATTAATAGGATATGCTTCGGGAAGACCTGAATACAAGGAGATTGTAGATGCTACCCTTTCTAAATTGCAAGTTCCCGCAGCAGCACTTTTCTCTACTTTGGGCAGAACTGCAGCAAGAGCGTTGGAAACACAATTAGTTGCGGGTTGGAATTTAGAATTCTTTGATGCGCTGATTAATAATATCAAAAATGGAGATACCAAAATGGCGAATATGGACAAATGGGAAACCAGTTCTTGGCCGTCTGAAGCTAAAGGCGTTGGTTTAGTCGAAGCTCCTCGTGGTGCATTAAGCCATTGGATTGTGATAAAAGACGGCAAAACCGAAAACTACCAACAAGTAGTTCCTTCTACTTGGAATGCTTCACCTAGAGATCCAAAAGGACAAAGATCGCCTTATGAAAGTGCTTTATTAAACACTCCGGTCGCTGATTCTGAATTGCCCTTAGAAATCATTAGAACCATTCACTCATTCGACCCATGTATTGCTTGTGCCGTGCATTTGTATGACGAAAATGGAAACATAATTAATCAAGTGAATGATATCTCGGTTTGTAATGTATAAGGAAACCTTTAAATAATTTTTTATGCCAATACAAGAATATAAAAGAGCCTACATTTGGCAACTGCCAGTTAGGATATTTCATTGGGCCAACGCAATGGCAATTACGGTTTTAATTGTTACAGGGCTTTTAATTTCGCATCCACCAGGAATTATTTCTAATGATGAAGCTTCCACTCAGTTTTGGTTCGGATACATCCGTAAAATTCATTTTATGAGTGCTTATGTGATGGTGGCTGTTTTGATAATGAGGGTTTATTGGTCTTTTGTGGGCAATAAATATTCCAGTTGGAGAGTGTTTGTTCCTTTCGACAAAGAAGGATTATCTAGTGTTTGGCACACG
Organism: Flavobacterium sp.; assembly: GCA_010365135.1. Lineage (GTDB taxonomy): Bacteria > Bacteroidota > Bacteroidia > Flavobacteriales > Flavobacteriaceae > Flavobacterium. The sequence continues at coordinate 4,076 of JAAFGY010000075.1, read as the reverse complement.
CTCAAACACGATATTTTTCTTCAAAACGAAAAACACTACGACTATAAAAAAAGCATCTTTGTGGGACATAATGACATCGCTGCACTTTCCTATATTGTGATGTTTTTGATGGCTTTTGTAATGATTTTTACAGGATTTGGATTGTACGCCAAAAATGCCACTTGGTTTTTTCCAAAAATATTTGCTTGGGTTCCGGAACTTCTGGGCGGTGATATGAATACCCGATTGATTCATCACGTATCGATGTGGGGATTTATCTTATTTTCGGTGGTGCATATTTATCTGGTATTTTTCCACGATTGGCTAGAAGGACGAGGCGAAACCTCGGCAATGGTAAGTGGTTATAAATTTGTAAGAACCGAAAGAACAAAGACTACACCAAAAAAAGAACCCTTAAAAGAACCAGTAAAATAAGAATAACCAAAAAATTCCCTGAATGCATCAGGGAATTTTTTACTAAATTTAGTACTTAAAATTAAAGTCATGCACGAAGAAATTTTTCCACACAAATCCGATAATTTTCATACCAATGGAAATGAAATTTTAATCCTGGGAATTGGAAATTATTTAATGGGAGACGAAGGCGTTGGCGTTCATTTTGTCAATACTATCGATGAATCGGAATTCCCACAAAACATCACCTTTATGGATGGTGGCACAGGTGGATTTCTACTCATCCCCTATTTAGAAAGCCATCGCATTGCCATAATTGTTGATGCCACAATGGACGGAAAAGAAACGGGAACAATTAGTCTCTTGAAACCTAAATTCTCCAATGATTTTCCTTTATCCTTGAGCGGACATAATTTTGGACTCAAAGATATGGTCGAAATTTTGACGATGTTTGATCGAATGCCAGACATTTATCTCTACACTATTACCATCGACAATATGGATCCAATGGTAACCGAATTATCTCCAAAAGTACAAGCGTCATTAGCCCTTGTGAAAACCAAAATCCTTGATTTATTAGAAGAATTAAAAACTCCAAAAAGCAATCTAATTGAATCCTAAAATTTTAGAAATAACCATTTCAGGAAGGGTTCAAGGCGTTGGATTCCGACCGTTTGTATATAATTTAGCCAAAAAACTCCATATAAAAGGTTTTGTAACCAATAACGAAAAAGGCGTTTTAATTCACGCTGTGGCGGATGAAAATATACTTGACAGTTTCTACGAGCAAATTTTAAATCAAAGACCGCCAAGTGCTGAGATTACTTCTTCTGAGAAGAAAAACATTCTCTCAGATGAAATTTTTAATGATTTCATTATAAAACCTACAGTTCCTAACCTACTCATCGACATTCCGTTGACTCCAGACTTTGCCATTTGCAAAAGTTGTTCCAATGAAATGATGGACGAAGAAAATTCGAGATATTCTTATCCATTTACGACTTGTACCCAATGCGGTCCACGATATTCTATAACCAAAAAGTTTCCTTTCGAAAGAACAAATAACAGTATTAACGAATTTACAATGTGTGAAAATTGTTTGCAAGAGTATAAAAATAGTGACGCTATTCGGTTTCATTCCCAAACCAATTCTTGTCCGAATTGTGGAATTACCTTAAAATTGACTACCAACTCAGGAGAAATTGTATCCAAATCGAATACTGAAATTTTCAAAATTATTGCCGAGAAATTGGCTTTAGGAAAAATAATCGCATTAAAAAATACGGCAGGTTATTTACTAATTTGTGACGCTACTAATGCAGAAGCTGTCGAAGAATTAAGGATCAGAAAAAAAAGACCAACCAAACCTTTTGCTGTTTTATTTAAAGATACGAATACTATTCGTAACTATTTACATTTAAATAATTTAGAAGAAACTACATTAAGTTCCACTGAAGCTCCAATTGTCATTTTAGCCATAGGAAATCCATTAGATTTATCCGTAAATCAAATTGCTCCGCACCTAAAAACCATCGGGGCTACGGTTCCAAATTCGGGAATATTACAGTTGGTTATGGCCAATTTTAATAAGCCAATTATTACCACAAGCGCTAATTTTCATGGTTCACCAATAGCGAGTTCAGAAAAAGAAGTTACTAAAACCCTAAAAGAAATTGCCGATTATTTTCTCCACAATTCCTTGACGATCCTTCATCCACAAGACGATTCTGTCGTGAAGTTTTCAGAAAAATATGAAAAAAAAATAATCTTAAGGCGTTCTCGTGGTTTTGCTCCCAATGTATTGAATTTTAAAATGCCCGAAAGACACGAAAAAATTCTGTGTTTTGGCAGCGATTTGAAAAACACCATTACCATTTTGCCCAATAGCAATTGCTATACAAGCGAATACATTGGCGATTTAGAAAATTACGACACCTACTTGAGATTCGAAAAAACAATCGCAAACTACTATACGATATTCAATTTTGAACCCGAAATCGTCCTATTTGATGCGCATCCCAAATACGTAAGTTCACGATTGGCAGAAAGTATCGTTCACCACGAAAACCAAATTCACTTTCAAAAAATCCAACACCACAAAGCGCATTTTGCTGCTATTCTTGGTGAAAAAGATCTGTGGAAATCGGAAGATAAAATCCTTGGAATCATTTGGGATGGCATTGGTTTTGGAGACGATAAACAAATCTGGGGCGGAGAATTTTTCGAATATAGTAATAACGAAATGAAACGAATTGGGCATTTAAATTATTATCCTTGGGTTTTGGGCGATAAAATGTCTAAAAATCCAAAGATTTCAGCTTTATCCATCAGTGATTCCAATCCTTCTTTTAGCGACTTTTTTGATCACAATGAGTGGACTATTTATACAAAATCCATCCAAAATCCATTAATAAAAACTTCGTCAATGGGACGATTATTTGACGCTGTGGCATTTGTACTCGGATTTCATCAACCCATTTATTTTGAGGGTGAAGCCGCGATTTATTTGGAGAAAACAGCTCAAAAACACTATTCTAATCATAAAAAAGCTCTTGTCGATTATCTTGAAAATAGTGATTTAACAGACAATTGCATCCCAACAAAAATGCTTTTTGATCGAATAATTTCAGCAAAAATAAACGAAATTGCTATTGGTGAAATTGCTGCGAATTTTCATTACACCTTAATTAAGTGTATCGAAAAGATCGCTTCAAACAATAAAATCCATACATTAGCATTCAGTGGCGGCGTCTTTCAAAATTCAGTGCTTGTGGATATGATTTACGAATTTTTATCCAATAATTTTGAGTTGCATTTGCACGAAAATTGCTCTCCTAATGACGAAAATATTTCTTTCGGTCAATTGAATTATTACCTCAATATTATAAATTAATTTCAAAATAATGAATATAAACGAACTATTAGGAACTATCGGAAAAACAGATGAATCTGATAAAATTTCCTATTCGGCAGGAGTGATTATGGCGCAAAGCCTCAAAGACATTGGTTTTGACGAAATCAAATACGATGATTATATTGAAGGCATGAAGTCCGTTTTTAATGATTCATATCCCAAGATTACCCAAAAACAAGCCATCGCTATTTTCCAAAACTATGTAGCTTTGCTTCAAGAAGATTTGAAAGACAAAAACGCCGAATTGGGAAAACAATTCTTGGAAGAAAACGCCAAAAAAGAAGGCGTAATCACACTGGAAAGTGGTTTGCAATTCGAAATTCTAGAGCAAGGAACGGGCGATATTCCAACTATTAACGACACGGTAAAAGTCATTTACGAAGGTTCTTTATTAAACAAAGACGTTTTTGATTCGACCAAAGATTCTGGAGCTGTAGACTTGCAACTAGCCGAAACTATTTTGGCTTGGCAAGAAGCATTGCTTTTAATGCCGGTAGGTTCCCGTTGGAAATTATACATTCCGCATCATTTGGCTTACGGAGAATATGGCGCACAACCTATGATTCAACCGAATTCGACATTAATTTTTATTATTGAATTGTTGGAGATTGTTTAAAAATAGTTTTTCTCGAAATGACATAATTATATTAACATTTAAAAAAAATAAAATTAACATATAGAAGTGATTTAAACTTATTTTGATAATTAAAAAGGGTTGACGAAATTTGTGTTGCAAAACATAATCATTTCAAAATCAACCCTTATGTAC
>JAAFGY010000074.1 GCA_010365135.1 Flavobacterium sp. | reverse complement strand
CAATAAATAATTAATTTTTAGTAATAATGCAGAATAAAGGACTTATTAAATTTTTCGCAATTCTATTTGCATTGGTAAGCATTTACCAACTTTCGTTCACTTTCGTTTCAAGCAAAGTCAAAAGCGATGCAAAATCTTTTGCTGGTGGAAATCCTCAAAAAGAATTAAAATATTTAGATTCCATTGGAAAAGAGGATGTTTTCAATCTTGGATTTACAAAATTTACTTTCAATGAAGTAAAGGACAAACAAATCAACAAAGGTCTTGACTTAGAAGGTGGTATCAACGTGATATTGCAAATATCGGTAAAAGATGTTTTAAAAGGATTATCCAATAATTCTAAAAACCCGGTTTTCAACAAATCGCTAGCGGATGCAACTGCAAACAAAAAAGGAAATCAAGCCTATATTGATGCCTTTTTCGAAGCATTTGAAGCTAATTCTAAAGGAACAGTAAAACTGGCTTCTCCAGATATTTTTGCCAATAGAACTTTGCAAGGTGAAGGAGGAATTGACTTTCAAATGACGGATTCCGAAGCGCAAAAAGTCATTCGTAAAAAAGTGGATGAATCTGTTGATAGTGCTTTTGGAGTATTGAGAAAACGTATTGATCAATTTGGTGTAACTCAACCTAATATTCAAAAATTAGGAAATTCAGGTCAAATTCTTGTAGAACTTCCTGGTGCAAAAGATGTGGATCGTGCTAAAAAGTTATTATCAAGCACCGCGCAATTGCAGTTTTGGGAAACGTATAAAATAGATGAAATTGGTAATTTCTTGATGGCTGCAAACGAAGCCTTGAAAAAAACCGAAATTAAAACTACAGAAGTTAAAACAGTAGCGAAAGATACTTTAAGTGCTTTATTAACGGATAAAAAGGATTCAACTGCTTCGAAAAAAGGAAATAATCCTATACTTGATAAAATTATCCAACAAGGCGGTGGACCCGTTTTGGGAATGTTTTCGCCAAAAGATACCGCAGTTGTGGGAGGTTATTTAAGAAGAGCCGACATTAGAGTGTTATTGACACCAGACCAACGTTATGCTAAATTTGTTTGGGGAAAACAAACTTCATTAAAGGATGCTCAAGGAAAAGAAATCGATGCTGTTGAATTATATGCTTTAAAAGGTAATAGAGACAATATGCCGTCAATGGGTGGTGCTGTGGTTACCGATGCGAAAGATTCATTCGACCAATCTGGAAGACCTTCGGTGACTATGCAAATGAATGGTCAAGGCGCAAAAGCTTGGGAAGAATTAACAGGAAGAGCTTACACGCAAAAAAGCAGCATTGCCATTGTTTTGGATAATATTGTGTATTCTGCACCCGGTGTTTCTAGCGGTCCAATTTCAGGAGGAAGATCAGAAATTTCTGGTACTTTTGATATTTCTGAAACCAAAGATTTAGCTAATGTATTAAGAGCTGGTAAACTTCCTGCCGCGGCTGATATTGTTCAGTCCGATGTGGTTGGACCCTCTTTAGGTCAAGAAGCGATTGATAATGGTACAAATTCCGCTCTTTTAGGATTGTTATTAGTCTCACTTTGGATGATGATTTATTATGGCAAAGCGGGTTGGTATGCTAATGTTGCGTTGGCAGTCAACTTGTTATTTTTGTTCGGAATTTTAGCAAGTTTAGGTGCTGTACTTACACTGCCTGGTATTGCAGGTATTGTTTTGACAATGGGTACTGCGGTAGATGCGAATATTATTATTTATGAAAGAGCAAAAGAAGAACTTCGGTCTGGGAAATCACTGGAAGATGCTGTAAAAACTTCGTACGGTTGGAAAGGAGCAATGCGTTCTATTGTTGATGCAAACGTTACCCACATTTTAACTGGAGGTGTGTTGTTTATTTTTGGTTCAGGACCAATAAAAGGCTTTGCAACTACTTTGTTAATTGGTATTATTACCTCTTTGTTTACCTCAATCTTTATCGCAAGAATCTTTATTGACTGGACGATAAGCAAAAATAATAAATTGTCGTTTGTAACTAATTTTTCTAAAAATTTCTTTACGAATTTCCACTTTGATTTCTTGAAAATTAAAAAATGGACTTATGCATTTTCTGCGCTTGTAACAATCGTGAGTATTTATTCATTAGCCACAAATGGTTTGGATCAAGGTGTCGATTTTGTGGGAGGAAGAACTTTCCAAGTTCGTTTTGAAAAACCAATCGAAGTTGAAGTAGTAAAAGCAGAATTAGGAAAAGTATTTGATGGTAGTGCCGAAGTGAAAGTATTTGGTAAAGACAATCAATTAAAAATTACTACAAAATATAAAGTGCAAGAGCACGGAATTCAAGCAGATCAGGAAGTAAACAAATTATTGTACGATAATTTGAAAAAACACTATTCTGCGGGATTAACTTACGATAGATTTGTGAATGCTTATGATGGAAAAACATTAGGAATTTTGCAAGCCTCTAAAGTGGGACCAACAGTAGCCGAAGATATCAAAACCAACGCCTATTGGGCTGTTCTTGGAGCAATGCTTATTGTAGGTTTGTATTTAGTAATCAGTTTTAGAAAATGGCAATACAGTTTGGGTGCCATTGCAGCAGTAGTGCATGATGTTATTTTCGTATTAGGAATTTACTCGTTGTGTTATAAATTTATGCCTTTTGGTATGGAGATAGACCAGCACTTTATTGCGGCCATTCTTACCGTTATTGGATATTCGATGAACGATACCGTAATTGTTTTCGATAGAGTTCGTGAATTTTTGGATGGTAAAAAAGCCAAAGGAAATTTCAATAGCATCGTGAATCAATCTATTAATAGTACAATGTCTAGAACCATCAACACTTCGTTAACAATGATTTTGGTGTTATTAATTATGTTTGTTTTTGGTGGAGAATCTATTCGTGGATTTATTTTCGCAATGCTTATAGGTATTGTTGTCGGAACTTATTCTTCGTTGTTTATTGCAACACCAGTTTTGTGCGATACAATGTCTGAAGAAGAACATAAAAAAATTGAACGCGAACACAATGTATAAAATGCATATTAGGTTTTAAATATGTTATAGAAAAGACTCGAATTATTCGGGTCTTTTTTTTTATAAAAATTTTTCTTATCATAGGACAATTTCTTTTATAAGTTGGACAATAATTTTATAATTTATTTTTTCGAAGAGTCAAATTTTATATATTTACTAAATATTGCGATAAATTCCCCCAAATTTTGAAGCAACCTAAAACCTATAATGATGGAAAAATTGATCAAGTCGCTCGTCTGTCTGTTTTTGATTTTTGCTTTTTCGAATGCAAATGTTTTGGCTAAAGGTAGCATCAAAAATTATGCTAGTGAGACCGTTGCTACTGCACCACCTACAGTTACCACGCCAATATATTTGTGCCAAAATAGCGTTGCAACCCCATTGACTGCAATGCCTTCAGGCGGTGGAACTCTAAACTGGTATCTTACAAATGCACCTGCCGAAGTGCCATCTGCTACTGCACCAACACCAATAACAACTTCTGTTGGCTCAACAAATTATTATGTAACTCAAACTATTGCGGGAGTTGAAAGTACACCTCGTACGCCAATTGTTGTTAATGTGGTTGCGGATAATGGTGCATTTATTGTAGGTTATACTTGCGATCCTTCTCAAATTTTACCAGCAGACAAAAATTCGTCCGTATTTTTTGATTGGGGTAATAGTCTTCTTATACCTGATAATTCATATAATTATACATATACTACTACAGGCGGATTATCTGGATCGGATAACACAACAGTATCACATTTGCAAGTCTTTGGCATGTTACCTGGACAATCGGCTACAATAGTAGTAACAGCAGCAACGCATCCTTGTGCTACGCAAACTTGGAAATGTACTGTGCCTTGTGCGACAACGACAACACCTACATTTGGCACAACACCAACTTCGTACTGTTTAAATGATGTGGTTGTTTTACCCACTACATCAACAAATGGCATCTCGGGGACTTGGAGTCCCATTCCAGTTGATACTTCAACGATGGGTACAACTATTTATACGTTCACTCCAAATCCAACATCTTTTCCTTGTTCACTGAAAACAACCTTAAGTATTTCGGTAGAACCAATAGTACCCGATTTCAACAATTTTTCTCTTTGTTCTGGAGATGTGGCTCCTACTTTAAGTCCAATTTCACCAAATGGTATTACTGGAGTTTGGAATCCGTTAACGGTTGATAATATGAATAGTGCTTCTTATGTTTTTACACCCAATATAGGTCAGCCTTGTACACCATCTGTTAAAACTATAGACGTTACCGTAAATCCATCAAATACCCTTTTGAGTCTGAATTGGACAGTAACCGATGCATTTACCAAAAATCAAATAGTTACGGTTACAAATCCAGTGGGAGCAAATTATTTTTATCAAATGGATTCAGGACCTTTTCAAACTAGTTCCATTTTTGAAAATGTGGCATCAGGTATGCATTCTATTACAGTAAAAGATGTAAATGGATGTAGTGAGTTAACTAACAACAATGTACTGGTCATTGGTTATCCTAAATATTTCACTCCAAATGGTGATACTTATAATGACTATTGGAATATTTATGGTTTAAAAGATCAACCGGATACCCGAATTTATATATTTGATCGCTATGGCAAATTATTGAAAGATATTTCGCCAATAGGTTTGGGTTGGGATGGAACTTACATTGGAAAACCAATGCCTGCTGATGATTATTGGTTTACCGTTGAATACTTAGAACAGAATATCAGCAAAAAATTCAAATCACATTTTTCTTTAAAAAGATAAAAAAAGAAACCGTCTCTGTTTTGAGACGGTTTCTTTTTTAATTAAATTTTTAAACTTAAAGTATTTATTGAAGGTTATAAATGAACTGGTTTTTCGGCAGTAAATACAAAATACAATCCTATTAAAATAAATGGAATACTAAGCCATTGTCCAGTTGAAAATAATCCCAAAGCACTTTCAAAACCACCTTGACTTTCTTTCACATACTCCACAATAAATCGAACAACAAATAAAAGTACTAAGAAAAGCCCAAATAAATAACCTGATTTTTCTCTTGCATTCGTTTTCCAATACAAGAAAAACAAAATGGCAAATACGAAAATATAGCAAAAAGCTTCATACAATTGGGCAGGATGTTTAGCCGGAACTTGAAGAAGTAATTCAGTATATTTAGGGTCAGTAGCAATGGCGTGATAGGCTTCTTTTGGCGTTGCTAAATGTGTAGCATTCACGGCATCTTTTGGAGTGAAATAGTCTCTTACAAATTTTATTCCAAAAGAAGACTCAGTTTCTTTTCCAACAATTTCTGAATTGAAAAAATTTCCCATTCTCACAAAAATAGCTCCGCTTGAAACGGGAATAACTATTCGGTCTAAAATCCATAACAGTGGTCTTTTTAATATTTTTTTACTGAAATAATACATTGCGATTATGATAGATATGGCTGCTCCGTGGCTTGCCAATCCTTGATAACCTGTAAATTCAAAATTTGGAGTAAATCGGAAAGGTAAAAATATTTCTAATAAATGATTGCGGTAATATTCCCAATCATAGAACAAAACATGACCTAATCGGGCTCCAATCAATGTGGATAAAACGATCCAAATAAATAAAGAATCTAGTTTTTCTAACGATTCGTTTTCGCGTTCGAATATGTTTTTCATTATATACCAACCCAATCCAAAAGCAATTACAAACATTAGACTGTAAAAACGAATTACAAAAAAACCTAAATCAATACCTTCTGATGGATTCCAAATTATGTTTAAAGCGTGTGTCATTATTTTTTATATTTTATGTAAAAATACATTTTTAGTTCGAGTTTCAATATTTTTTATCAATGGTTGTGATTGCATTTCTTTGGCGGAACGGGGTCATAACCGGTTTTTCCCCACGGATGGCAACTCAATATTCTTTTTATTCCTAAAAAAGCTCCATAAAACAAGCCGTGATTTTGTAAAGCTTCAATCATATAACTGGAGCAGGTTGGCTCAAATCGGCATGCTGAAGGCATAAATGGAGAAATCGCAGCTTTATAAAAGCGAACCAATACTACAAAAGGAAATATGAGGATTTTGTTTAACATATCTTTTTTAGTCTTAATTCAATTTCGAATCTAAAATCTAAAATCTCCACTCTAAAATTTGATTACTGAACACTAAAAGTAGTTCCCTCTTTGCCGTCTTTCAATTGAATTCCTAAAGCAATCAATTGATTTCGTATTTGGTCTGACATTGCGAAGTCTTTATTAGCTCTAGCTTCATTCCGCATTCCAATGAGCATATTTACAACTCCATCCAGTTTTTCGTTATTGTTTCCAATTGATTTTTCGTCTTTTAAACCCAAAACATCAAAAACAAAAGAGCGCATCGAACTGCTAAATAGTTGCAAATCTACAGATGAAAGAGTAGCCGAATTATCTTTTAATAAATTGATAAAACGAACGCCTTCAAATAGTTGTGCGATCAAAATTGGACTATTGAAATCATCATTCATCGCATCATAACAAGCTTGTTTCCAAATTGAAATATCAAGAGTGGAAGAAATGCTAGACTTCAGTTGTTTCAATCCATCTACCGCTTCCATAAGTCTGTAAAACCCTTTTTCGGCAGCAAGAATGGCATCATCAGTGAAGTCAAGATTACTTCTATAATGTGCCTGAAGCATAAAAAATCGTGCAACACTCGATGAGAATGCTTTACTAAGAATATCATTGTCGCCCGTTATAATTTCTCTTGGCAAGATATTATTTCCAGTTGACTTGGACATTTTTTTGCCATTTAATGTCAGCATATTGGCGTGCATCCAATAATTTACTGGAGTATGACCTGTGCAAGCTTGGTTTTGAGCAATTTCGCATTCGTGATGAGGAAATTTCAAATCCATTCCGCCACCATGAATGTCAAAATGATTTCCCAAATATTTAGTACTCATTGCGGTACATTCTAAATGCCAACCCGGAAACCCATCGCTCCAAGGAGAGGGCCAACGCATAATATGTTGTGGCTCGGCTTTTTTCCAAAGCGCAAAATCTTGTGCATTTTTTTTGTCACCTTGACCGTCCAAATCTCTGGTGTTGGACAACATATCATCTATGTTTCGGCCACTTAATATCCCGTAATTGTTGGTTTTATTGTATTCTACAACGTCAAAATATACGGAACCATTGACTTCATAAGCAAGTCCTTTATCAATAATTTTCTTGATAATTTCTATTTGCTCAATAATATGACCGGTTGCCGTTGGCTCAATACTTGGAGGCAAAAAGTTGAACAAATTTAATATATCGTGAAAGTCAACCGTATATTGTTGCACAACTTCCATTGGTTCAAGTTGTTCCAAACGAGCTTTTTTGGCGATTTTATCTTCGCCATCGTCCACATCATCCACAATATGGCCAACATCAGTAATGTTTCGAACGTAACGCGTTTTGTAACCCAAATGTAAAAAATACCTAAAGATTACATCAAATGACATAAAAGTTCGCACGTTTCCAAGGTGTACATTGCTATAAACCGTTGGTCCGCAAACATACATTCCAACATTTCCTTCGTGGATTGGTGTGAAAATTTCTTTTTCTCCTGAAAGAGAATTGTATATTTTTAAGGTTTGGGATTTAAATAGAGGCATTCTAGTTTAGGGTTTAATCGGTTAATGGATTAATCGTTTTTTGTTTTATTTTCTATTTACCAGTTAAACAAAATAACCAGTTAACCAAATTTAAAACTTCGTATCCAACTGAATATATTGCAACAGTTCTCTTCGTGTTTGTTCATTTTTGAATTTGCCACCAAATTCTGAGGTTACCGTGCTGCTTTCGATGTCTTTTATTCCTCTCGAATTGACGCAAAGGTGTTTGGCATCGATGATGCAAGCTACATCTTCTGTCCCAAGTGCAATTTGAAGTTCTTGGACAATTTGCATGGTTAAACGCTCTTGAACCTGAGGTCTTTTCGAATAATATTCCACAATTCGATTTATTTTTGAAAGCCCCACAACTCTTCCATTTGAGATGTACGCAACGTGCGCTCTTCCAATAATGGGTAATAAATGATGTTCACAAGTTGAATATACTGTGATGTTTTTTTCTACAAGCATTTCTCCATATTTGTAACCGTTTTCAAATGTGGAAGCACTTGGTTTTTTGGTGGGATTTAGACCTCCAAAAATTTCTTTCACAAACATTTTTGCTACTCGATTAGGAGTTCCTTTAAGGCTATCGTCAGTCAAATCCATCCCAAGAGTAATCAGAATTTTTTCGACTTGTTTTTTTATTCTTTCAATTTTTTCATCATCAGAAATATCAAAAGCATCGTCTCTTACGGGATTTTTTGCAGAGGTACTGATGTGATTGTTTCCTATTTCGTCTTGAAATTCTTCGTTGTTTATCATTAAAAGTTGCAATTACTGTGTGAAATAAATTAGAGGGTAAAGATAATTAATTAAAGCTAAAGAATTTCTAAAGCGTTCAATAATTATCTTATAAATGAAATTCGAAATACGGAATACTTTTACAATTTTTCCTTTGTTGAATTATACACTTGAATGGCCTCTTTCAGGATTTGGATCGCTCGAATTAAATCTTCTTTTTTCAACACATAAGCAATTCGAACTTGGTTTAAACCAACACCTGGAGTAGAGTAAAAGCCTGCAGCTGGAGCTAACATTACCGTTCCTCCATCTAAATCGTAGCTTTCCAGCAACCATTGTGCAAAATCGTCGGTATTGTTTATAGGCAGTTGAGCAATGCAATAAAAAGCGGCTTTTGGAGTGGTAACAATTACACCTGCAATTTTGTGTAATTCTGAAATTAGTGCGTCTCTGCGTTCTTTATATTCAGAAATTACCTCGTCAAAATAACTTTGAGGCGTGTCAATTGCAGCTTCGCAAGCGATTTGTTCGATCGTTGGTGGGCATAAACGAGCCTGAGCAAATTTCATTGATGCAGCAATTACCTCTTTGTTTTTGGTAATCATACAGCCAATTCTAGCTCCACACATACTGTATCTTTTTGAAACGGAATCAATCATAATAACGTTTTGTTCAATTCCTTTTAGATTCATTACTGAAAAGTGCTTGTCTCTTTCGTCGTAAATAAACTCACGATACACTTCGTCTGCAACTAGAAATAAATCGTGTTTTCGAACCAATTCACCCAATTGATTTATTTCGGATTCAGAATATAAATAGCCGGTAGGATTGTTCGGATTGCAGATTAAAATGGCTTTAGTTTTTGGCGTAATCGCTTTTTCAAATTCGGCAATTGTAGGAAGGGTGAATCCACTTTCGATATTTGAAATAACAGGTACCACTCTGGCACTTGATTCTGCTGCAAAAGCACTATAATTAGCATAAAAAGGTTCAGGAATAATGACTTCATCTTCCGGATCCATAATGCTGCCAAGTGCGAACAAAAGCGCCTCAGACCCACCTGTGGTTATCATTATATCTTCATAATCTACTTTTACATTTTGCTTGGTGTAAAATAAGGCTAATTTTTTCCGATAACTTTCATAACCTGCTGAAGGTCCATATTCTATAATATTTAAATCGATATTTTTTATAGCTTCAATAGCTATTTCTGGACTTTTTATATCGGGTTGACCTATGTTTAAATGATAGACTTTATGACCTTTTAATTTAGCCATATCTGCATAAGGAGCTAATTTTCGAATGGGTGACTCGGGCATTTTTCGACCTCTTATTGAAATACTTGGCATGTTTGTTAAATTTGGTGCAAATTTGCGATTTTTTTTCGAAAAAAATCACCTCCATTATCTTAAATTGTTAATAAATGCATGTGATTATTCAATATTTCACTAACTTTATGCAAATCATCATGATGAAAAAAGTCATTGTTTTATTTTTCCTTTTTATTTCTGTATTTCCTGTGTTTGGACAAGATGGTTTTTTGTTTGAAAAAGGTGTTGATAAAGTAATTATACCTTTCAAATTCATCAATAATTTGGTGTTTATTCCTATAAAGGTCAATGGAGTTGAGCTGAACTTCTTATTGGATTCGGGTGTAGAAGAAACTATTCTCTTTAGTATGGAGGACAAACAAGAAGTCAGTTTTTTTAATGTTGAAAAAATATCTTTACGAGGTTTGGGAAGTGAATCTTCTATTGAGGGGTTGAAATCTACCAATAACACTTTGGAAATAAAGGGAGCAAGATCAAATAATCACCTATTATACATTGTTTTAGATCAAAGTTTTAACCTTTCGTCTCATATAGGAATTCCAGTGAATGGGATTATTGGTTATAATTTTTTTAAAGCGAACTTAGTGGAAATTAATTATGAAAAAAAGCGAGTTATAGTATTTAAAGATATTGAAAAATACAGAAAAAAAATTGAAAAAAAATTCCAAACTGTTCCTATTACTATAGAAAGATTGAAACCCTATCTCTTAAGTAGTATCATTATAAATTCCAATGAAATTCCTGTAAAATTATTGATAGATAGTGGAAATAGTGATGCCCTTTGGCTTTTTGAAAACAAAACTAAAATGATCGAAATTCCAGATAAAAATTTCGAGGATTATCTAGGAAAAGGTTTTAGCGGTGAGGTTGAGGGAAAAAGAGCGCAGATTTCAAAATTTACATTTTCAAAATTTGAATTTCAGAATCTTATTATTTCATTTCCAGATTCAAGTTCCATTAAAAATGTAAAAATGGTAAAGGACCGTGCAGGCTCTGTTGGGTCAGAAATTTTGAAGAGATTTGCTGTGGTTTTTGATTATTCAAATCAAAAAATGTTTTTGAGAAAAAACGGAAATTTCAAAGCTCCTTTCAGTTATAATAAAAGCGGAGTTGAATTGCAACATTATGGATTGCAATGGGTTCAAGAAACGGTTCATCTTGAAACTGTTCCATTAGTAACGATAAATGATCCAACTGAAGCAAAAAGAGAAATGTCGGGAAATTATTTCAAATATAAATTTGAATTGAAACCGATTTATATCATCGCAAATGTTAGAAAAAAATCTCCAGCAGCGATTAGTGGCCTACAAAAAGGGGATGTTGTGATGAAAATTAATAATATACCTGCATATCAATTTACTTTGGAAAAAATAAATATGCTATTGAAATCAGAGGATGAAAAATGGGTAACTTTCGAGGTTGAAAGAGAGAGTAAAATTATTAAGTTTAAATTTCAATTGCTAAATGTCTTATAAAATAAACGCTTCTTAAGTAAATTGAGAAGCGTTTTATAATTTCAAGATTAATAAAATAATGTTATTTCGAAAGTGTTAAATAATTTATTGGTACGTCTAAAAATTCTTGGTAACTAGCACTACTTGGAAATCCATCATTCACAGAGGAATGTTCTGCAATTCTGATGGTTAATTTTCCGCTTGTGTTTTCTTTTCCGGAAACAATATCTCCAATTTTATAACATCTTTCGGCAAGACCAACAACACCTCCAACAGTTACGGTTGCACAATATGGCTTTGTGAAAATATAAGTTTTATCGATTAAAACGTGCTCGCTTGAACAACTTCCAAGAAATAACAAAAATATCGAAATGATTAAATGTAGTATTGTTTTCATACTTCATAAAAAAAATTTGTTAATTTAAACTAATCAGCAATCACATCTCCCTTTATTTTTAAAGGAATTCTTCCTCCATCATAATTCACAGCATTCGATTCAACTGTAAGCGTTTTTCTAATTGGACCAGGAATCATACTGTATTTCACCACAATTTTACCTGTCTTTCCTGGCATAATCGGAGCTTCTGGCTTAGTTGGAACTGTACATCCACAAGTCGATAGCACATTGGTAATAATCAAAGGAGCATCGCCAGTGTTTGTGAATTCAAAAGTACGAACACCACTATCACCTTTTTTGGTGACGGTTCCATAATCTATCGTGTTGTCTTTTGCTTTAAAATCTATTTTGGGACCATTCTGGGCAAAACCAAAAGCACCCATAATTATGATTGCTATTAAAGTGGTTATTTTTTTCATTTTCATTTTGTTTAAATTGCGTTTTAGTAAAATTACTTTTTTTTATTAAGCGGACAATTATTTATTTCGCTTTTTATACTGTACTTAATTATTTACTTTTGTTCCCTATTTTAATTACAAATATCAGACCAAAGTATAATTTTGGTTTTAACAGTTGCTTTTTTATGACTATTCCTGCAAAATTTGACGCTAAAACCATCGAAAACAAGTGGTATGATTACTGGATGAAGAACAATTATTTCCATTCTAAGCCCGACCACAGAACGCCGTATACCATTGTAATTCCGCCGCCAAACGTAACCGGAGTATTGCATATGGGACATATGTTGAACAATACCATTCAGGATGTCTTGATCAGAAGAGCACGTCTCAAAGGCTTCAACGCTTGTTGGGTTCCTGGAACAGATCACGCTTCGATTGCTACTGAGGCTAAAGTGGTTGCCAAATTAAAATTGGAAGGAATTAATAAATCAGATTTGAGTCGTGAGGAATTTTTGAAGCATGCTTACGATTGGACGGACAAATATGGAGGAACGATTTTGGAGCAATTGAAACAATTGGGTTGCTCGTGTGATTGGGATAGAACCAAATTTACAATGGATCCTGATATGTCGGCATCGGTAATTAAATCGTTTGTTGATTTATACAACAAAGGCTTGATTTATCGTGGCTATCGAATGGTAAACTGGGATCCGGAAGCCAAAACGACCTTGTCCGATGAAGAAGTTATTTACGAAGAACAACAAGGAAAATTGTATTTCTTAAAATATAAAATTGAAGGAAGTGAAGAGTTTTTGACGGTTGCTACAACTCGTCCAGAAACTATTTTTGGAGATACCGCCATTTGTATTAACCCAAATGACGAGCGTTTTGCGCATTTGAAAGAAAAAAAAGTAGTTGTGCCAATTTGTGGTCGAGTAATTCCAATTATCGAAGATGAATATGTTGATATTGAGTTTGGAACAGGTTGCTTGAAAGTGACGCCAGCTCACGATATCAATGACAAAGCACTAGGAGAAAAACACAATTTGGAGATTATTGATATTTTCAATGAGGATGCTACTTTAAATAGTTTTGGATTGCATTATCAAGGAAAAGACCGTTTTGTAGTTCGTGATCAAATTGCAAAAGAATTAGAGGAAATCGGCGCTTTGGCAAAAACCGAAACCTATCTAAATAAAGTAGGAACTTCTGAAAGAACCAAAGCGGTAATCGAACCTCGTTTGTCAGACCAATGGTTCTTGAAAATGGAAGATTTGGTAAAACCAGCCATTAAATCTGTTTTGGAAGATGGCGACATCAAATTACATCCTGCACGTTTTAAAAACACCTATGCGCACTGGTTGAATAATATTCGCGATTGGAATATTTCCCGTCAATTGTGGTGGGGACAGCAAATTCCTGCCTATTTCTACGGCGACGGAAAAGAAGATTTCGTGGTTGCCGAAAGCATTGAAGAAGCATTAAAATTAGCACGGCAAAAAACTTCTAACTTCCAACTTTTAACCTCTGACCTTCGTCAAGATGTTGATGCGCTCGACACTTGGTTTTCGTCCTGGTTGTGGCCAATGTCTGTTTTTGGGGGAATTATGGATCCTGAAAATGAAGATTTCAAATATTATTATCCAACTAATGATTTAGTAACGGGTCCAGATATTTTGTTTTTCTGGGTGGCGCGAATGATTATCGCGGGATATGAATACACAGGCAAAAAACCATTTTCGAATGTGTATTTGACTGGTTTGGTTCGTGACAAACAAAGACGCAAAATGTCTAAATCTCTAGGAAATTCGCCAGAACCATTAGGACTAATTGAGAAATATGGTGCCGATGGAGTTCGTGTAGGTTTGCTTTTGAGCACTTCTGCAGGGAACGATATTATGTTCGACGAAGAATTGTGTAACCAAGGAAAAGGATTCACGAATAAAATTTGGAATGCTTTCAAATTGATTAAAGGTTGGGAAGTTTCGGATTCGATTCCACAACCAGAATCATCAAAAGTGGCGATTGAATGGTATGAAGCCAAATTGCAACAAACTCTTTTGGAAATCGAGGACAATTTCGAAAAATACAGAATTTCTGATGCTTTGATGGGAATCTACAAATTAGTTTGGGACGATTTCTGTTCTTGGTTTTTGGAAATGATAAAACCGGCGTACCAACAGCCTATTGACAGCTTAACTTTGGCGAAAGCCATAGAAATGCTGGAAAACAATATGAAATTGTTGCATCCATTTATGCCGTTTTTGACCGAGGAAATATGGCAATTATTGGACGAAAGAACGCCAGAAGAAGCTTTGATTGTTTCAACTTGGCCAGAAATGAAACCATTCAATGCGCAATTAATTACAGATTTTGAAAACACAATTGAAGTGATTTCTGGAATTAGAACCATTCGTAAAGACAAGAACATTCCGTTTAAGGATACGATTGAATTGAAAGTGGTGAACAATGATAAAGCTTCGACTTATTTTGATTCGGTTGTGACCAAATTAGGGAATATTACATCATTAGAATATGTTTCGGATAAAGTTGATGGAGCATTATCTTTCCGTGTAAAATCAAATGAATATTTCATTCCAATCACTGGAAATATTGATGTTGAAGCAGAAATCGAAAAATTAACTACAGAACTAGTTTACACTCAAGGTTTCTTGAAATCAGTTCAAAATAAATTGTCTAACGAGAAATTTGTGAACGGTGCACCAGAGAAAGTTTTGGCAAACGAAAGGCAAAAAGAAGCCGATGCATTGGCTAAAATTGCTACAATTGAACTGAGTTTGGCTGGATTGAAGTAAATTTTAATTCATTTAAATAAAAATCCCAATTCTGAAATTATTTCAGGATTGGGATTTTAGCTTATAAAAATTAATTTTTATCCAAACAATATCAAAAACAATAACGGAAATACAACTCCTCCAACAGCCAATTTCCAACCTCGGTTTTTCCAACTGAATTTTCCCGCTTTGATCATGATGGTTCCTGTTAAAGCAATAATGATTAAACTCAATGCAAAAATATCAGAATAGTAAATCCAGAAATTAGAAGTGTTTTTATGCAAACTCATCGCTTGACTGATGATAGGAGTTTTTACAAAAGTGGTGATTTCCCCTTTGCCCGTTTTCATATCAATTTCGACATCATTGTGTTCAAATGAAATTTTAAAGTTGCCTTTTTTTACCATTTGGCGTCTCATTTTGTCATCAATTCCTAGTTTCTTTCCTAAATCTTTGGCGAAGTCGTCACTGATTTCACTTTCGGACGGAAGTTTTGTTGCTATTGCTTTAGTTTCCGTTGTGTATTTATCAGGATGGCAAGATTCTCTGTGGTTCATCAAAAGTCCTGAAAAAGCAAAGGATACAATTAATCCAAGATAAAAATAGCCTAAATCGCGGTGTAGGTTTCTAAAGGTTTGTTTGTTCATTTTTAAACTAAAATTTTCAATTATACTTAAGTAAGTCTAACTGTTATAATCCTAAAATTTATTTTTTCTTGGGAGCATTAACTAAATAGTCAAAGATCAATTGTTTTTCAGCATTCGTTATTGCCGCTTTAGGTTGCATTTCATTCAAATTTGCTTTCCACTGAGTATCAGTATATTTATTAGGCAACTCTAATTTATGACAAGAACCGCAGTTATTTACGTATAAAATTCTGCCTTTTTTTAAATCTTCCAACGGTATTTTTTCTATTGCTTTAGTGGGTAAATAAAGTTCTGTTGCACAAGAAAACAACATTAATAACGGTATAAAAAGAATTAATTTTCTCATCTTATTTTTTTTTGAAATCTTTGACAAAGTTAGACACTTTGCCAAAGATTATTGAAATTTTTATTTAAATGAACCCGTTGGGTGTAATTAAATTATTTGATTTTTGATATTATTTATTGGTCTATCAAAGATAAATTTATTAATATATTGAATCAAAGTTAAAGC